>DCHQ01000075.1:2816-3371 GCA_002314855.1 Lachnospiraceae bacterium UBA1748 | reverse complement strand
CTTCATACGTTCTTGGTGGACGTGGAATGGAAGTTGTATACGATGATGATGCTATGGTTGGATATATGAATGCTGCTGTAGGTGTTACACCTGACAGACCAATCCTTATCGATAGATTCCTTAACCACGCTCTTGAGTGTGAGGCAGATGCTATCGCTGATGGTACACATGCATTTGTTCCAGCAGTTATGGAGCATATCGAGCTTGCAGGTGTTCACTCAGGTGACTCAGCTTGTATCATTCCTTCACTTCATATCTCAGAAGAGAATGTTGCTACAATTAAGGAATACACAAGAAAGATTGCAGAGGAAATGCATGTAAGAGGTCTTATGAACATGCAGTATGCTATTGAGAACGGCAAGGTATACGTACTTGAAGCTAACCCAAGAGCATCTAGAACAGTACCTCTTGTATCTAAGGTATGTAATATTAGAATGGTTCCACTTGCTACAGATATCGTTACAAGTGAGCTTACAGGTAGAAAGAGCCCAGTGGCAGATCTTAAGGAGCAGGATATCCCTTACTTCGGTGTTAAGGAAGCTGCATTCCCATTCA
>DCHQ01000075.1:0-2792 GCA_002314855.1 Lachnospiraceae bacterium UBA1748 | reverse complement strand
ATGTTCCAGGAAGTAGATCCAGTACTTGGACCTGAAATGAGATCAACAGGTGAGGTTCTTGGTTTATCACCAAGCTATGGTGAAGCATTCTTCAAGTCACAGGAAGGTGTTAACTCACCACTCCCTACAGAGGGTACAGTTCTTATCTCAGTAAAGGATAAGGATAAGGAAGAAGTAATCCAGGTTGCAAAGAGTCTTGAGGGTGACGGATTCAATATCATCGCTACAGGTGGTACATATGATTACCTTACAAATGCAGGCGTTAAGGCAACTAAGGTTAAGAAGCTTAAGGAAGGCAGACCTAATATCTACGATATGATTACTAATGGTGAGGTTGCTCTTATTATCAACTCTCCAATAGATAAGAATGGTGTAGATGATGACTCGTACCTTCGTAAGGCAGCAATCAAGTCTAAGACACCATATATGACAACTGTTGCAGCAGCTAAGGCCGCAGCTGACGGTATCCATTATGTTAAGACAAACAAGACAGGTGAGATTAAGTCAATCCAGCAGTTACATAGTGAGATTAAGAACAAATAATAAAGAGTTTTTTTCTAAGGCGCTTTGGCAGAAATGCCAAGGCGCTTTTTTAACTGGGGACGGAGCAGCTCAGGCTTGCCTGAGGTTATTGACACGAGGATGTGTACTTTGGTCTTATTTATAAGCACTTGTAAGTGCCTTTATATATTTAATTTACACAGAATGCATAGTATGGTAAGGTAATCTAAATGCAAGGGCAAAGTGTGAACGATTAGAGAAACAATACGGATTTATAATAAATGATGAGACAGCAAGGAGAGTGAATACTATGTGTAACCTAAGTGATGTAGTAGAGGAACGTGGAATAGAGCGGGGAATAGAACAAGGAATAATACGAGGTGAAGAACAAACAGTAGAGCGGACAGTGCGTCGTCTTCTTATGAAGAATTATCCAGATGGTGAGATAATAGATATAACAGAGTGTACACCAGAATTGCTTGAGAGAGTAAAAGCAGAGCTGAAAGGCAATTAATATGAGTGCTAAAAAGAACAATCTTGGTAAGATGCTAACTTACTATAAACCATACATGGAAATATTCTGGGCTGATATGTTTTTTGCGACTTTATCAGCCGGAGTGGCTCTTGTCATTCCTCTTATTATTAGATATGTGACCAAGGATCTCATATATACAGACAGAGACACCATAGTAGGCCAGATTCCTTATATAGCTATTTTATTATTTAGCCTGCTAATTATAGACCTATTTTCAAAATTTTTTATTGGCAACTATGGTCATGTGATGGGGGCCAAGATTGAATATGATATGCGAGCCGAGATATTTGCTCATATGCAGAAACTGTCATTTTCATATTATGATGACTCTAAGGTGGGTAGTCTTATGAGCAGGATTACCACAGACTTGTTCGACATAACAGAGCTGCTTCATCATGGACCGGAGAATATAGTTCTTTCGATTCTTAAAATAGCAGGAGCTCTTATAGTACTCCTTAATATCAATGTATATCTTACACTTGCAGCTTTTACAGTGCTTCCGTTCATGTTTTTATTTGCATTTTGGCTGAATAGACGTATGAAGAAAGCATTTAGAAGAAACCGGCAGAAGATTGCCGAAATAAATGCTCAGATAGAGGACAATCTTTCTGGTATAAGAGTGGTGAAATCATTTGCTAACGAAGACAAGGAGATAGAAAAGTTCAAGGTAGGCAATGATGCATTTCTCGCGGCCAAGAAAGACAGCTATCTTAATATGGGTCTTTTTCAGGCAGGTGTAGGTGTACTTACAACACTTATCCAGGTCAATGTTATACTTGTTGGCGCATATCTTATTGCAGGTGGGAATATCAATATTAGTGATTTGATCACATTTTTACTTTATATAGGTGTCTTTACAGAGCCAATCAGAGCTTTGGTCGATTTTACCGAGCAGTTCCAGAATGGATACAGTGGTTTCGAGCGATTTAGAGAAATCATGGATATAGAGCCTGATATTCAGGACAAAGAAGGTGCAGTGGAGCTTGGCGATGTAAAGGGCAATATCCGATTTGATGCAGTTTCATTTAAGTACAATGAGAATGCAGACAAGGTATTAAAGAATGTATCGCTTGATATTACTGCTGGAGCATATTATGCATTAGTTGGTTCATCGGGAGCAGGTAAGACCACGCTGTGTTCGTTAATTCCTAGATTTTATGATGTGACTGGGGGAAGCATATATATCGATGGCAAGGATATAAGAGATGTTACTCTTAAAAGCCTTAGAGAGAATATTGGTATCGTACAGCAGGATGTATATTTATTTGCCGGAACAATATACGAAAATATAGCATATGGCAAGCCAGGCTGTACCAGAGAAGAGGTTATAGCAGCTGCCAAGGAGGCCAACGCCCATGAGTTTATTATGAGCTTCCCAGATGGATATGATACAGACATAGGTCAGAGAGGTATCAAGCTATCCGGTGGTCAGAAGCAGAGACTGTCTGTGGCCAGAGTGTTTCTAAAAAATCCTCCTATCCTTATATTCGATGAAGCCACTTCGGCTCTCGATAATGAAAGCGAGAGAGTGGTGCAGGAGTCACTTGAGAAACTGGCCAAGAATAGAACAACTCTTGTCATAGCTCACAGACTTACCACCATTCAGAATGCTGAGAAAATCCTGGTTCTCACTGAAGACGGCGTTGCAGAATCCGGCACCCACAAGGAGCTTCTTGCTAAGGGTGGTATTTATGAACACCTATACAATATGCATGTCTCGAAGGAGTAAAAATAGAGCTGATTTTACCGGGGACGG
>DCHQ01000008.1:1523-5943 GCA_002314855.1 Lachnospiraceae bacterium UBA1748 | reverse complement strand
TGCTTTGGAACACTCTTAAGTGAGATATTATCAACGTCAGATTCTTCATCAAGCTGATCTTCGTAAATCCAGCCGTGAACATCTGTAACCTCGCTCATTCTCTTCATGAAGAGAAGTGATGCAAGTACAAGACCAATACCGATTGCAACTACAAGATCAAAGAATACTGTAAGAACAAGTGTAAGAAGTAATACGATAACATCACTCTTAGGTGAAGCCTTGCAGTGATGAACTACTGTTCTCCAACCTGACATATTGTAAGCAACCTGGAAAAGAATGGCTGCGATTGTTGGCATTGGGATAAGAGCTGCATATGGAACAAGGAATATCATTATGATAAGTAAAACAACTGCATGAACCATACCTGCGATAGGTGTACGACCACCATTCTTAACATTGGCTGCTGTACGGGCAATAGCACCAGTTGCTGGGATACCACCAAAGAGTGCTGAAGCTGTATTACCAAGACCCTGAGCTATAAGCTCCATGTTAGATCTGTGCTTAGAACCAATCATACCATCAGATACAACGCACGAAAGAAGTGACTCGATGGCTGCAAGTACTGCAATTGTAAATGCGCTAGGAAGCATGGTCTTAACCATTGAACGTGAAAAATCAGGAGCTACAAAATGAGGAAGCGCTGCTGTGATTGTGTAGTTAGGATCACCATTAGCCTTAAGACCAATAGTGTTAACTGGTAAGTCAAGCACCATAACCATTGCAGCACCAACTATTACAGCGATAAGAGAAGCTGGGATAACATTAAGCTTCTTTGGCCAGAAAACTAATATTGCAAGAGATACCGCACCTACTAATAATGCATACCAGTTGATAGTACCAATATTTTTAGCTATCTCTTCCATCTTCTCAACTGTCTCTACTGGAGAACCAGTGAAAGTAAGACCAAGAAAATCCTTAACCTGTCCAACTACGATTGTTACGGCAATACCAAATGTAAATCCTGTTGTAATTGTTGTAGGAATATATTGAATAAGAGCTCCAAGACGAAGGAAACCGAATATTACAAGCATAATACCTGCAAGAACTGTTGCAGTTGCAAGTCCTTCCATACCATTAGTAGCTACAATACCAGCTACCATAGTGGCAAATGCTGCTGTAGGACCAGCTATCTGAACTCGGCTACCACCAAAGAACGAAATAATGAAACCTGCGATAATAGCAGTATAAAGACCTTCCTGAGGACCTACGCCTGATGCAAGTGCAAGGGCGATTGATAAAGGAAGGGCGATGATTGCGACGATAATACCCGAAATCACATCCTTAACGAACTGCTGTTTTGTGTATGTTTTCATGACCGAAAACAACTTTGGTTTAATCTTTTCCATAATGCTCTACTCCTCGTAAAAATTCATTTTTGAACTTAACGCGCATTATTATACAACTTAAACAAAAAACAGCAATATATTTTATTGATAATTTTTAGTAGATATTTATAAGGTTTATTACGCTATTTTATAACTTTTATCCATTTTCCGCTCTTTAATCGGAAAATACACCATACAGACTTAATGACCTGATCTATTTTCAGCATGAAATAAATCCAGAATGCATTCCAGTGGAAATATAATCCTGCCAGTGCTCCGAGAGGTACTGAAAAGATCCATAGGAACAAAATATCAGCAACCATAAGAAACTTTGTGTCACCACCGCCTCTAAGCACACCCTTGGTAAGGATACTGTTCATCGACTGGAATACTACTATGATAGCGATGGAATTCATGAGCTGACCAGCTATTAATCTGGTTTCCTCTTCAATATTATAAAAGCCTATGATGAGTGGACTAAAGGCTATGATTATAACGCCACCAATCGCGCCGATGATAAATGAAAGCGATAAAAATGTCCAAGCCTCGTCCTGCGCTCTTTGTCTGTCGCCCTGTCCAAGTGTATGTCCTGTCATGATACTGCTGGCGTTGCACACCCCCTGGATAAGCACAGTACTAAGCTGCTGCGTTACAACAGTGATGGAATTGGCTGATACAAAACTGGTTCCTATCCTTCCCATTACAATGGCTACTGCTGAGTTACCAAGCGCAAGAAGTGTATCAGATATGAATACTGGAAGACTCACTGTAATATATGTTTTTAAGAGGTCGCGGCACTTCATGGTCAAATCCTTGACGCGATAGCCAATCTTCTTATCGATAATAAACATATATCCGCATATAAATGAGAACTCGAATACTCTCGCGATTAATGTTCCTATACCAGCACCCTCAACTCTCATCTCTGGAGCGCCAAACTTACCAAATATAAATACGTAGTTAAAGAAAATATTAACAAAGAAAGCTCCCACAGAGCACATAAGAGGGATAAATACCTGGCCCACACTTCGAAGTACTATGGTACAGGTAAGCGCCAGTCCCTGAAGAAGATAACAGCCTACCATCCACTTAAAATACTTAACGCCTTCAGCTATTACTGCAGGATCATCGATGTATATCTTCATAATAGCTTCTGATACTAATATTGTAGGCAGAATAAAGAATAACACTGCCATTGTAAAGCACATACGAAGCATGATAGTTATTGTTTTCTTAAGGGAATGTATATCCTGCATTCCCCAGAATCTTGCAGTAAGTACGTTGGCACCCATACCAACACCCATACAGCATATCTGAAAAAGTGTTACAAACTGATTGGCCTGAGCTGTTGCCGAAAGAGATGTTTCACCAAGCTTACCGACCATTATTGTATCAGCAAGATTAACACCTATCGTAATAGCATTCTGAGCTGCAATAGGTATTGCTATAGTCGCACACTTTTTATAAAAGTTTTTATCCCTGACAAATAACTTCATTCTTTTTTAACTTCCCATTCTGTGATATCTTATCCAATGAATATATATATCAAAATACTAGTGAATTCGCAACGGAGATTAATACATGGACTTCTTTCCCATCTTTATGAAAATGGTAGAACTATTTCTTATAATTGTTATAGGTTACGTGGCAACCAAGCTTAATGTTATGAATCCTGTCATCAAGACCTCACTAACAAAAGTAATTTTAAATATTGCACTCCCATGTACAATTTTAGCGTCAGTTATGACAACAACAAATATGCCTAATAACAAGGAGATATTTCTTTCACTTGGTATTTCCTTTTTATCATATGGCGTATTTTTCGTTTTATCCAAAATCATCCCACCACTACTTCGATTAAAGGGACGAGCACGCGCCGCTGCCGAGTTTGGTATTATCTTTGCCAACGTTGGTTTTATTGGATATCCTGTAACTCAGGCTATCTTTGGTATGGACTGCACTTTTGTTACATGTCTTTTTAATATGCCATTTAATCTTATATGCTATTCGTATGGTGTATACATACTTGAAAAAGCTAATATTAGTAGTACTTCTGATTCTAAAAACTCGTCTTCATCCTTTAGCGGCAAAGAGCTTGCCAAGCTAATAATTAACCCTGCGCTGGTTGCATCTATCATATGTATAACCATGGCTCTTCTTAAGATTAGTGGTCCTAAATTCATTGGAGAAACTTTGTCCACGGTGGGCAGCATTACAACGCCAGGAGCACTACTAATTATTGGTTCGGCGCTGGCACAGATGAAGTTCACTGAAATGTTTAATAATATCCCATCCTACCTGGTTTCTATTAGCTGCGTGGTACTAACTCCTCTTGTGATATACGGAATACTGTTCTCTTTTCTTCAGAACTATCCACTTATCCTTGGTGAGGCAGTTATTATATCAGCCATGCCAGTTGCTACTTCCGGAACTATGCTTTGCGTTGAACATGGCGGTGACGAAACCTTTATGGCTCAGATCACCTTCTTGTCCACACTACTATCTATAATCACGATTCCACTTATTGCAACTATCCTGTAATTTATATATTATGAATTTGTAATCATTGTTATAGTTTTATATCTTGGGGGATACAGCATGAGCAAGCTATGGTATAAACAGCCTGCAAATGAATGGGAGGAAGCTCTTCCTCTTGGCAATGGACACATGGGAGCCATGATATATGGCAAGGTGTCTAATGAACTTATTCAATTAAACGAAGAAAATATGTGGTATGGTGGCGAAGTCGACAGGAACAATCCTGATGCATTAGCCAGCCTTCCTAAAATCCGCGAGCTTATATTCGAAGGCAAAATAAGCGATGCCGAAAAATTAATGGGGTATACTCTGTCAGGTTGCCCTGAAAGTATGCATCCATATCAGACATTCGGTACTCTGCATCTTAATTTCACTCACCCAGGTACAACTGAAGAAGTCACTGACTATGTAAGACAGCTTGATATCGAAACAGGTATCTACGAGGAACGTCATATTATTGATGATACTGCCTACTACAGAGAGGCTTTTATTAACGCACCTGAAAATGTTATGGCCATGAGATTCACCAAGGAAGGAACTGGCCTTATCTCTATGGA
>DCHQ01000008.1:0-1496 GCA_002314855.1 Lachnospiraceae bacterium UBA1748 | reverse complement strand
ACGCTACGCCGTGAACGTTTCTTCACTGCCACAAGAGGCCTTGAGGCCAAGAATGGCATATATATCTACGGCCAGCTAGGCGACGGTGGAGTTCACTATCTTGGATTGCTTATGGCTAAGCATAAGGGCGGTTCTATGACCGTTCTTGGGGAAAGGCTTATTATTGAAAATGCCAGTGAGATTACGCTCTACTTCAAGGCTATGACCTCACCAAAAACAGGCAACCTATTAGACACTGTACGAAATAGTCTGCAAAAGACTATGCTTCTTGATTATAGAGCTCTTAAAAGACGACATATGGAGGATTACCAGACATACTACAAACGTGTGGACCTCCAGATTAATGACTCTACCAGTGATGACTCTGACTCATATAGCCAGCTGCCAACTGATGAGCGTCTGAAGAGACTAATCGAAGGCAAGTTTGATGATACCAGTCTGGCCAAACTATACTTTGATTATGGCCGATATCTTCTTATCTCATGTTCAAGACCAGGAGGCCTTCCAGCAACGCTCCAAGGCCTGTGGAACAAGGATTTAACACCTCCATGGGACAGTAAATATACGGTCAATATTAATATGCAAATGAACTATTGGCCAGCAGAAATATGTGCACTTCCTGAGTGTCATATTCCTCTTTTTAATCTTCTTGATAAAATGGTGCCAAATGGACAGCGTACAGCTCAGGTAATGTATGGATGTCGTGGTTTTGTGTGCCATCATAATACAGATGCAAAATGCGACACCGCTCCTCAGGATGTATGGATTCCTGCGACCTTCTGGGTTATGGGAGCAGCATGGCTCAGCACTCATATATGGGAGCACTACTGTTATACGCTTAACAAGCAGTTCCTGGTGCGCTACTACCATATTCTAAAAGAAGCCGCTCTCTTTTTCGAGGACTTCTTGGTAGAGCATGATGGTTATCTGGTAACCTGCCCTTCTGTTTCACCTGAGAATACTTTTATTCTTCCTAACGGTGAAAAGGGTGCCAATATATACGGAGTTACCATGGACAATCAGATATTACGTGATTTATTCACTATATGCCTTAACTGCGCTGAAATACTTGGTGGTGAAGCTAAGGAGTATACTGATAAGCTTCATGAAATGCTTGATAAATTAATTCCAACAAAAATTGCATCAGACGGTACCATTATGGAATGGCCTGAAGAATACGAAGAACTTGAGCCTGGTCACAGACACATATCCCATTTATATGGCCTTCATCCTTCAAGCCAGATAACTATGGATGGCACTCCAGAGCTCGCCGAGGCAGCCAGAAAAACACTGGAGAAACGCCTTGCTAACGGCGGTGGTCATACAGGCTGGAGCCGTGCTTGGATTATTAATCATTATGCAAAGCTCTGGGACGGCGAATCAGCTTATCAGAATCTACTGGCTCTGCTTACAAGCTCAACTTATTCTAATATGTTTGATAAGCACCCTCCATTCCAGATAGATGGAAACTTTGGAGCAACTGCTGCCATAGCTGA
>DCHQ01000091.1:8561-14385 GCA_002314855.1 Lachnospiraceae bacterium UBA1748 | reverse complement strand
GTATTAACAACTTCCCAGTCAACATATAGTTTATTCATTTCTATACGATATCCCGAAATAAACTGAAACGGCATCGGATATTTTGCAAGAGTTTCATCATTAGAATTAAGCACAAATCGAACTTCTGTATCATTAGCCAGCTCCAGTTCGAAATCCATATCTCTAGCGAACCCATGCTGCCCCATAGGATAATCTACTCCTTTGTATGTAAAAACGCCATTATTCACTGCGCCGACAAAAGGAAATAATACAGGTGCTGTTCTTCCCCAAAACTCTAGATCAGCGCACCACATATACTCTCTTCCATTTTTCTTTAAAGATTTCAGCTCAGCTCCATGATAATTAATAACAGCAGAGCATTCACCATTCTTAATAGTAATATCACTCATAATCCACTCCTGTAATTCCAAATACATAACTATTCATTTATTTTACCCTTATAAAACAACATTGTTAATATAAAAGCTATTGGAAATCCTACTGCCATTGATATTAAAAACATTGCAAAACCAGGTCCAACAAAAGCAACACTTGTTAGGAAGCTCGGAAATGCAAATGAAGTACAATGTGTCCCAGCAATACCTACTATAGCACCACCAACTGATCCTGCTATACACGCTGCAATCATAGGCTTAACTCTTGCAACATTTACTCCAAATAATGCAGGTTCTGTAACTCCAAGTGCCGCAGCAAGGCTTGCCTGAAAAGCTGTTCTCCTTGCTTCTTTGTTTCCTTTAGTCATAACTCCAACAGCAAAAGCTGCACCGGCCTGACCATACACTGCACCACCTACAAGAGGCATGATTACATCAAATCCGTTATTGGCAATGTTACTAATACTAACAGGCACTATGCTCCAATGAGCTCCTACAACGACCATCGGCTGAATTACAAATCCCATAAATATACCTGCAACCACTGAATTCCAGTCATATAACAGGAAGAATATCTTACATAAACCATCACCTATCCAGGTACCAATAGGTCCAAATAAAATAAATGTAAACGGCAAAACTACTAAGCAACATATTATAGGCTTCATAAATCCTTTAATAGCTTCAGGTAAGTATTTATCACAAGGCTTCTCAACAAAAGCAAGTAATCCAACTGCCATAATAACAGGTATAACACTTGAATGATAAACTGTCGCTGGTACTGTTAATCCAAGGAAGCTCATGGACTTGCCATTTTCAAGGATTGCGACAACATCAGGATAAAGCATAGTAATTGGAACAAGAATTGAAATGAACGGATCAGTCTTCCACTGCTTACTAGCAGTTATTGCAAGGAAGAAAGGTAAAAAGTAAAAGAAGCCATCCGAAACTGCATAAAACAATTGATAAACAGCACTTTCTGTCGTAATCACACCAAAAGCGGCAAGCAAAACTATCACACTCTTCAATATACTTGCGCCGGTTATTATATTAATAATTGGTAGAAATATTCCTGTAATCTGATCGATAACTATTTTATAAATAGATTTCTTAGTCTCTTCTGTGCTCAAAGCCTTACGCTCCTTTATTTATAATCATATACTTATATTAAGCATAGATTTATATCATTTAAAACAGATGAATTATAACATAAAAAAATCCGTATATGATACTAATAATTTAATATCATATACGGATAGATTCCCAATATATAACTTATTGTGGAACTAATGGTGCGCAAATAACTTTGTCCATACCATCTCCATAATTATAACTTCCACCCTCACCTGATGCGTCACTATTGCTTATGTATATATAAAATTCTCCTTCATTTCAAATATATACATTTAACTTTCCATTTGTTCTAGCACCTTTTGATCTAAATATTCTTTTAAATTCTGCTTGATCACCATTTTCTAGTCCGCAAACCTCTCTGAAAACTTTTGCGAACGATAATGATGTACTTTCAGTATACGAAACTTCTCTATATACAGGATACGAAGAAGCTGTCGTAAACCATTTAATAGCATCTTCATTCGCCGGATCATTAATTACACTTATATCAGACATGGCGATTAACAATGCAGTATGAACTGTATCACAGAACTGTACATCAGCTGAAGTTCTAGACTTTTCTATGTACTTAATAAGCTGTGGAGCTATTACTCCAACCAAAATAGCCATAATAGCTATAACGATAATTAATTCGACTAACGAAAATCCTTTATTGTTTTTCACGTTTCTTTTCTCCCTTTTCTGTTATATATAACTTTCTAACCACGCAGTAAAAATCACTGCTTCTGCATTATATAAACAAAGTATAATATATCATTAATTTTAATAAATAGGAATATATCATACATTAAATCTTTTAATGTAGTTATCACGAATTAAATTAACGCATTCTTGTAATCATTCGTAAGATTTTGTAAGAATTAATTAACATAATTTCATTAACATAATTGTATCAATAAAGCCCAGAATAGGTTATAATATCAAGGATGAAAAAAAGATATACCATATTAATAGTATCTGTTGCCCTTCTATTATTGGTAATAGGTCTATTAGTTATTAAAAATATAAATAGTAATAAGCATAAGCTTCCACCACCTACTGGTGAGATTATCGATCTTGGTGAAGTATCATATCACGGTCAGTTAGTTATCCTAGATCAAATCTGGACAGTTGATGAATACCATGAATATATTGGTGATATTTCTATTATTGGTGAATGGGTTGACGGTCAATTAGTCGAGGTTATCGATCTTGGTGATGTCGGAATCCTTGGTTCAAAGCTTTCAGTCGACAATGCAACATCTGAATTCACTATCGATCCTGATAAACTTCAGGAATCACTTGTTGCTGGACTTGAAGGCGGCGCTTACGACGACCCTACTACTGATCCAGGCACAGATAATCCTGATAGCAACTCCGGCGATGGTCAAAATGTTGATAATCCTAATGATAATACAGGCACTGATAACATCACTGATACAATGCCAGATGATCCACAGCAGTACAGACCAGCGGTAACTGAGTTTGTTAGCGGAGCAAACAGCCGTCAGAATCTAGGTTATGTTGTATATGCCCCAGAGAACGCTAACGCTAACACTCCTATATTCCTATTCATGCACGGTGTAGGTGAAAATGGCGCAAGCTATGATAAATTCATCGGAACCTTTGGTTTCCTTAAGTATCTTATCAACGGCCAATGGCAACCAAACTTTATTGTTGTAGCTCCTATTATGGAACGCGGTTCAAGCTGGGTTAACCAGGCAGGTAGCGTCCAGTCATTACTCGGTGAAGTAATCGACAACTACGGAGGAAACTGGGATAGCCTGTATGTCGGTGGTTTCTCAGCTGGATCAGACGCCATTACTCCTCTAGCTCAAAGTATTCACTTCCAGGGCGCCATCTATATGGCAGGATATATGGGCGGCGTAAATAATACCACCGATGCATACACCGTTATGAACATGTGGTCAGGCAGAAATGTATTCTACTTCCGTGATTCACTATATAAGGGTGGCGGATATGGATACCAGTCAGATTACGTGAATACAGTAGCTTCAATTGCCCCAAACTATAATGTTAACTTTATAAAAGTCGACATGAATTGGGGACACTATTCAGCAATGGTTGATGCTGCTTTCCTACCAAGTTATTTCAGGGATAGCCAAGGACAGTATTGTCACGACGCCATATCCGATCTTATATACTAAAAAAAATAATCCCCAAATCGGGGATTATTTTTTACTCTAAAAATCAAGTTCTTCAGAATCAACTGTTACATCTTCAGCTGAATCCTCATTATTATCTTCCATCACAGGATCTTCATCAATATCAACAGGATCTTCATCACTAAATAATTCATGTAAATAATTATTAGCAAACGATTGTCTCATCGCATAATATC
The DNA here is from genome assembly GCA_002314855.1 of Lachnospiraceae bacterium UBA1748. Taxonomy (GTDB): domain Bacteria; phylum Bacillota; class Clostridia; order Lachnospirales; family Lachnospiraceae; genus NK4A136. The sequence goes on along the minus strand of DCHQ01000091.1, from coordinate 10,536 downwards.
TAGCATGCTCTCTCCAACCCTGATCTGTCGAACCAGCATAGAGATAATTAATCTTAGCATCTGGATGCCATTCCTGAAGCTGTAAGTAATCATCATAAGAAATACCACAGCAATTCAACCAAAGCCTTTCAAGTCTTGGCAAATCCTTAAACGCCGATATATCCGAAACTCTTGTATAACAAAGATTAAGGTCTTTAAGCTCTTTTAATTCAGATAAAAAACTAAGATCCGAAACCTGTGATATAAAGAATTCAAAATACTGAAGGTGTGTACAATACTTGGCATATGAAAGATTCTTTACATACCCTCCATATGTTCTATCCACATTATCAGCTACAATCAGAATACGTAATTCTGGCAAATATTTAAGGAAGCTGTAATCAGTTATCGCATTATGACCAAGGTCAAGAGCCCTTAAATCTGTACAGTACTTAAATGCCTGAGCATCCTTATTAGTCATCATGTATGTAATAACCTTAGGCTGATAGGTAGAAAACGCAACTGCATCAGTTCTAAAAGACCAACGATTAATTCTAATTCGCCACACTACTTTTGTATCTGGTAAACTTTGATTAATAGCGTCCATTTCCTCATTAGAAAATCCACCATTCACCCCAGTAATATCACACATATCAACCTGAGCAAGAGCCGGAAACTTATCAAGCTTTTCAACGAGCTCATCCACATCGCCAATCACTCTATTATCGAGCTTAATAAAGTCAACTGTAGTTCTGTCACATGCCAGATATAAATCAACCAGTTCCTCAGCAGTAAGGCCTGCTGTATCCATTTCAGCTATTTCATCGATAGTATATAAAATATCGTATACTTCCTCTTCCACTTCAGGTTCTTCTACTACTTCTTCGACTATCTCCTCAGTAATAAGATTGTCTGATACAGCATTCTCAGTAAGAGACTCACCTAATATTAAATCTTCTGAAACTGAATCAGCCCCAATACTGTTATCAGAGATAACCTCACTCGAAATATCTGTTTCGCTAACTGATGTGTTAACCGGAGCCTGCTGTCCATTACTGCATGCAATCGTAACCGCTGAAGCAACAACAGCCAAAGCGCTAACTACCACTTTCTTCTTCATAAATCCTCCAAATGTATCTTACAAGAAGACACTTTAATATACCGGCTGCTGCGTGTTCTACGGGATGTTCAAAATAGTTGCACCTAGACACCAGCAATACCCGAAGGCACTCTTCCCAGAACCGGCAATATATGTATTTTACTACAAAAAACTAAAAATACAAAACTATATCAATCTTCCATCATTGCTTTAATAGGATTAACCAATGCAGCCTGTTTCTTAAGCTCACCCAGATTGCCTTTTAAATAAAGCTCAAGATGCCCGATTTCATCATCATCAAATCCATTATTTTTAACAATTTTGCAATCAGGAATGATGCCCTCTGCACTTCTATTCTCATCTTCAAATAAAATATACGCTTTCTTTTCACCGTCTTTTGTGCTAATACCAGATACAAGCATATTCATAAGCTTCAACCTCATATAAAAAGGATACGCACATCCTGCGTATCCTTAATTATAAATATTATTAGTTATTCGTCAAATAACCAGAAATAGTATGCTATACCTTTAATTATTTAACTGTTACAGCTGTAATGTGTGGGTTAGCACCTTCATACCAGTAAAGGAAACCTTCAACGTCAACAACCTGTCCCTCTTCAAGACCGCCAACCATATTGTAGAATTCTTCGTCAGCTCCATTTAAGTAGTACTCTAAGCAGAAATCATACTCAGCATCATCTTTGCTAAGCTTAACATAAATATCATCACCAGGCTGATCATTCTTGTATGCTACAGAAACTACAGTCATATCTGTGAATAATACTTTCTGATTCTGAAGGTCAACAAGCTCATCCTTACCAAGAAGGTTTGTTGCATCAAATGGCTCAGCAACAAATGTATCACCATCAACAATTTCAAATGTAGCATCAGCTAT
>DCHQ01000091.1:1144-8384 GCA_002314855.1 Lachnospiraceae bacterium UBA1748 | reverse complement strand
CTGCTTAGCCTGTACATATGTCTCAACTACAACCTCAGCATCGATATCAGCTGCCATAAAATCAGCATATGACATAACCTCTGCCTGAGCCTCTGTTGTTTCTTCAGTTTCTTCTGTCTCTTCTGTTTCTTCTGTCTCAGTCTCTTCTGTCTCTTCTACAGTTACTGTTTCCTCTGTCTGAGCACCATCATTCACATCTTCTGTTGTCTCAGCGCTTGTACAACCTACTACTGCAATTGCAAGACCAAGTGCAAGAGCAACTAACATTTTCTTCTTCATAATATTTTACCTCCAAGTAAAAAATTCTCCCTGAAATCAAGTGAAACCCTTGATTTCAAAGAGAATTATACTTTTTGGTTCAAATTAAACAATAATCAATTTAACAATTGTTTATAAATCAACACACATTAAATAATGCATTATGCACAAATTATTCATCATCCTTTGGTGCTTTTGCCTTTTTTATAATGAATCCAGCCCCTAAAATAACCCAAATTGTTATAAGTCCAGCTATTAATAATACAGATTCTCTTGGTAACGGTCCTGATACAGCAGCCGCATTTTCATCTCCTGATATCTGGTCAAGTCTATAAAGCGAAGTTACCGACGAATATAATTCATCAATAAATTCATCATTAACGTTCTTCTTACGTCTCGTTGACTTTGTGACATCTTCTATCATCTGACCACTGGCATCACGAAGTGAAGCCGAACCATTAAATACTGGTGTAACAAAGGTATTATCTATATTATCTAGTATTATCTTTGTAGCTTTAATCTTGATATCGTAATGCTCAAAATCATCTTCTCCCTCACGAGATAAATAATCCTGATACTCCTCACTTCTCTGTGCCTTAAGTGTCACAGGCACATACCCCTCTGTTTCTGCGTATGCAAGCTGAACCTCATTGGTAAGTAAATATTGAGTAAAAAGCCATGATGCAAGAACCTCATCACTATCCTCTTTATTAAAGATACAAATCGAAGGTCCCTGACTAATCATACGTGGATTATTCACATCATATTGAGGTATAGGCATTACAGCCATTTCATAATCAACAATATTCTCATTACATATATCAGAAAGTGGTGCCTTTGAGCCCATCCATGTAGAACCAGCTGTAGAATCTATTGCAAATACACCTTGCCCAGCATTAAGGAAATTAGCTGGATAGCTTGATATTTTAAATGTAGAAAACGCACCAGTTTTAGCATGCTCTGATACTGTAAACAATATATCTTTAGTTGCATCATTAAATATATTGATATTTCCATATGCATCAGAATATCCAGCATTTTGCTGATACAGCATCTGAATCATCATATTATCAGTAGACTTATATATAAATGGAATCATTACCTTTTGATTGTTAATAAGATAATTATCATCCGATCCTTTTTCCATGGCTTTCTCAGAAACTTCCCATATAAAGTCCCATGTTAATTTATCAGGCAACGTGTATCCCAGCTGCTCAACATATGTTTTATTGATGTAACACACTTCTGACGAACGCATAAAAGGCATCGCATAGTGTGCATCTGCAAGAACACATTCCTGCATAAACTTATCAACTACTTCATCCTTTGCTGGCCCATCAAATCTAACCTCACTTCCACCAAGTCCATATTTCTTATCTTCTATAAGACTATCAAGTGGTACTACTACGTTCTCACCTGTCATATATGTAGCTATATGATCAGGATAAGTTATACATACATTCGGAGTTGTCCCAGTTGAAATATTGGTAATTACATCATTATATATACGACCATAATCAGTATATAATCTTATATTCACCTTAATATTAGGATAAAGCTTTTCAAAATCAGCTATAGCCTTTTCATAGATTTCAGTCTGAATCTTGTTAGTATCGTTCTTGGCCCAAAATGTCAGTTCTATTTGCTTATCATCTGAAAAAGATTCCGGCACTTCAAAGCCCTCTCTCGCAGACTTACCATGACACCCTACTAAGCTCAAGCAGCTAATAACAGCTATAAGTAATATTAATATTCCTTTTCTTATACTTACTTTCATTATCCTTTGGTACCTCCTTTGGAAACACCTTCCATAATCTTATCCCTAAAAACAAGGAACAAAATAATAAGAGGTACTGATATAACAACTACAGCCGCCATCATCGCCGGGATATTCTCTCGACCAAATCCATTCTCTCTTATTTCCTGAATACCATTAGAAACCAAATAATATTTTGGATTATCAGTAATAAGTCTAGGCCATACATAACTATTCCAGCATTCAACAACCTTAAGGATAATAATAGTTACTATCGTAGGCTGAGATATCGGAATCATAACCTTAAATAAATACTTCAAATCAGAAGTTCCATCGACCTTAGCTGCTTTGTATAATTCCTCTGGCACTGCTTCAAAATTTTCCTTAAGCAAATAAATATAGAAAACTGATGTTATTGATGGCAGAATTAGTCCAAGAAAGGAATTACGAAGTCCCATATTAGTTATAGTTACAAAATTAGTAATAATAACAAGTTCATTTGGAATCATCATAAGTGATAAAAAGAATGCAAAAAGAATATTCTTCCCTTTAAACTTAAGTCTTGCAAATGCATAAGCCGCAAAAATTATTACCATCATCATTATCGCAGTAGTAGCAACAGTAAATATAAGTGTATTCACAAAATAACTTGCTAAATTAACCTTATCAAATGCATCCACATAATTCGCCGCAGTTGGATTGGTTGCGTAGAACTTAGGTACATATTCTGCGTTATAAGAGCCATAGCTTTTGATTGAAGTCAAAACCATCCAGTAAAATGGAAACAAAACAATCGCAGCCCAGAAAGATAATACAAGATATAATCCTGTACCTCTAAGAGCCCTGACTAATTTACTTTTAATTTTAACATTATCTAGATTATTCATTATCACTATCCAACTATTATTAATATTAATTATTGAAAACCAGCTTTTTGCTAAGTAACAGATTGATACATGTAATTGTAAATACGATTGCAAATAAAATAAGTGCAGCACTGGATGCATACGATGGATAACCACCACTATTACCATAAAGCATATCGTACACATAGCCAACAATAGTATTCATGCCTGCAGCATTAAGATTAGTTCCAAATAAAGCTACTTCATCACTATAAGCCTTAAAAGCTCCAATAAAGCCTGTGATAATAAGATAAAATACCATAGGCGATATGAGCGGAAGTGTTATTCTTGTAAATATTCTAACAGGCGACGTTCCATCTACCTTGGCAGCCTTATAATAGTCTGGATTAACTGATGCTAGCGAGCTTGTTAATATCAGTATCTTAAAAGGCATAACAATCCATATTGTATAAATACACATAACAAGCATCTTCGCCCAGTAAGGTCCATCTATAAAATCCACGCTATTTCCACCAAATAGCTTAATAAGCATATTAATCATGCCATCAGAATATGGAGTCTTTTTGAAAAGAATCATAAAAACAAGTCCAACTGCCAGCGTATTTGTTACATAAGGCAAAAAGAAAATGGTCTGATAAAGATTCCTAAGAGCCTTTATTGAGCTTAGCCACAACGATAAAAGAAGCGCCAAGCCCGTTGATACTGGTACTGTTATAATAACCAGAATAAATGTATTTTTTAGCGCCTGTGCAAAATATGGATCATGCAAAACATAGGAATAGTTATATAAGCCTACTCCCTTATAACTTTGTGACGCAAAATTGTAGCCTTCTTCAAACGAATACACAAGAACATCCACTAGCGGATATATCATAAAAACAGCAAGGAATATAATGGCTGGAGCCAAATATATCCACGCCTTAATATTATTATTCTTCATAATTTCTCACCTAAGCTCTTTTTACAAAAAATGGTATTCTCTCTTCTGTTTCCTTATCGAAAATAAATACCTTATTTTCTTTTAAATAGAAATTAACTGTTTCAGCATCAGCTTCTGGTCTTTTTTCTGCTGGAATTATTACTCTAAATGTATCCGCAAGATTAAACTGATGTGTTGCGATTATACTGCTATCACGTCCCATTGTTTCCTGATTTTTAATGCCACACTGAAGGCAGCCTTCTGGATCGACGATAAATCCTTCAGGCCTAATACCAACAATAACAGAGCCCTTGTGAGCACATGATATATCGAATATTGTATCCGATCCTATAAAAAGCTTTCCATTCTCTATATAACCTTCAAAAATATTGATAGGAGGTGTTCCAAGGAACTTGGCAACAAATAAATTCTTAGGATTGTCATATACCTTCTGTGGTTCATCTATCTGCTGAACCACACCATCCTTCATAACAACGATTAAATCTGAAATACTCATGGCTTCTTCCTGATCATGAGTAACGAATACTGTTGTAACTCCTGTCTCCTGCTGAATTCTCTTTATTTCTTCTCTTGTTTGAAGTCTAAGTCTTGCATCAAGATTAGATAATGGCTCATCAAGAAGAAGAACTCTTGGAGTCTTAACAAGCGCCCTGGCTATCGCAACTCTCTGCTGCTGTCCACCTGACATCTGCCCTGGCTTTCTATCAAGAAGCGAATCTATCTGCACAAGCTTGGCAGCTTCAAGAACTTTAGCCTTCATTTGTTCTTTAGTAAGCTTCTGCTCCCCTTTTAAGTTCTGAAGAGGAAACATTATATTCTTTTCAACTGTAAGATGTGGATATAAAGCGTAGTTCTGAAAAACCAAGCCTACGCCTCTAAGTTCAGGTGGAAGTTCTGTAACATCATCTTCACCGAAAATAATCTTTCCCTGAGTTGGTTTTTCAAGACCACTTATAAGATTAAGAGTTGTACTTTTTCCGCAGCCCGATGGTCCAAGTAACCCTACTAGCTTTCCATCAGGTATTTCAAAGTCAAAATTATCTACAGCAACAATATCGTCGTCATTTTTATTTCTACTTGCAAATACCTTTGTTAATTCTTTTAATACTACCTTCATTACCTGAAGCTCCTTTACCTAAATATCCCTCCAACAATAGCTGGAGGGATAAAATTATAAATCCAGTTCACTAATTTTTTCTAATCGGCTCTTTCTTTACTGTCGTATTAGTATATGTATCTTCTTTAATAGTCAAATGAATCTTACTACCATCAGCACCTGCTTTCAAGTAATTATCCGCCTGTCTCTTTCTGGTAACAGGTCTCATCGAACCAACTCTCATTGAATTAGATATAAGCATGATAATGAGCGATATAATAGCCGCAATTACAAAACCAGTCCAGTTAGTCTTTCCACTACCCATCATAAGCGCCGAAATAAGTATAAACTCTGGTAAGAACCACAATAAATTAAATATAAGCTGCTTAGTTTTATCCACAGGAAGATTTCCTGTCATTTCACCTGTCTGGCCATTAACAGCAAACAGGAAATTCTGACCATTCCACTGAGAAGATAAAAGCCATACAGGAAGCATTGCATATTCCTGCTTTTCCTTGCGATAAGCCACATGTCTTGCTGCTCTTACTTCACTGACATTATCGTAGTTGCCAACAGTATCTGCCGCAGCCTGAATTGCCGATTCCTCCGCACGATTACGCGCTCTGCCAAGACAGTCTTTGGCTTCAACATCATATTTATCTGCTATAAAGCCAAGCAAATACTCCATCTCAAAATTCTTTAAATCTTTGAAATCATAAGGTTCAATAGAATCCATTAAATCATCAGGCATACTATTAGAAGCATCTGTTGGAATATTTGTAAAATCACATGTACCCTTTCTCTTTACCACATAATGCTTAGTAGTAATAATTTTTTCTGTCTCATTTTTTGTTTCTTTAACTTCTTCACAGTTAAATGTACAATCAGCTTCTACTGTTCCAGAATATAACCAAAATGGCACATATACGCCCTTAACTTCATTGATATGATTAGTACTACCAAATGAAGAAGGTAAAAGCTTTTTACCCTTATAATAACTAGAAAGTTTATTAACAACGGCCTGTTTTTCAACCTTAAATGGAAGTACAAACTTTGGCTTCATTAAATCATGCATCTGCTGTGGAATTATGGCTGTATTGCCACAATAAGGACAGCTAGTAGCAGTTGTTGTTGGATCAGTTATAAGCTCAGCACCGCATGATTTACACTGGTAAGCCTTCATTCCATCTGCCACATTAAAATACTCATCCTTAACAGCAGCTCCACCTTCCGCTTCATCAACAATCTGCTGATTTTCCTTGGCATACCTGGCCTTCACTTCCTCAACGGAATATAAAGACTGACAATAATCACACTTAAGTTTCCCAGTAGCCGCATCAAACGCTAATGGTCCACCACACGCTTCACATTTATATCCTGTAACCTGCTCTGGCATAATTCTCTCCTTTTAAAATTAACTATTAACAAAAAGCCTTCTTTAATCTATCAATTTCTTCTTTTGTTACTCGAAGTATTGTTCCATGTCTTTTCTTAAGTTTATCAAATGAGTATTCATCCGATTTCAAAAGTTTCCATGAGCCCTTACTATTATTAACATCATCAATATCCGTTGTTACAATAGGTAAATATCCCGCACCTATAGCATACTGATCAGCAATAATACCATATTCTAAAGCTTCTTTATTAGCTCTATCAGCCTTATTTATAATGAATAACTCTGGTCCTTCTAGTAAGCCATTATCAAGGGCTTTACCTTCAATATCACCAAGCCCAAGTTCATCTATATCCAAAACTTTCACCCAGCTTTTAGGATCAAGTAAGTTCTTGGTTTTCATAATTCGAATACCACCACAGGCCTCTTCGTTATCACCATCTTTAGATACAGAATAATAATAATTACCTATTTTAAGAACTGTAGTATCAATGATTTCTCTAGGTATATCCCCTTCATCACGCTGATTATCAATAAATATCTTAGTATCAGAAAAATGAACAAAATCCCTAGTAGCCACATAATATATGGCGTTAGGCTTATCTTTCATTTTCGTTTCTTTATTCATGATACTAGAAGCGAAGAATATAATATACTCTCCTGTTTCATCCGAATATATCATCTCCGGTGCCCATGCCATTCCTGCATTGGCTGGAGCAACATCTATTAATCTTGGCTCACCCCAGTTAATAAGATCTGTGGATTCCCATAAAACAAGATACTGACTTCCTGTAGTGCTTGGGTCATAATATCCCTGTTCATTTTTGAACCATCCACCACGATGATAAATACTAAGATCCGTTGCTATCAGGAAATATCTGTCACCTTCCACTGAACGACATATATAAGGATCTCTTACTCCTTTTTCACC
>DCHQ01000091.1:0-1107 GCA_002314855.1 Lachnospiraceae bacterium UBA1748 | reverse complement strand
GGTTTCTCATTATTAAGATCCTTAAAGTGAAGACCACTTTCACCAAGCGAGAAATAAATCTGCTCAGAATCTTCCGTTTCTTCTCCTATAAAATGGCCAAATAAATAGCCCTCATAGTCCTCGTCGCTTATCTTAGGAGGTCTAGCTTTAACAATGACATCTATCTCTTTTGTCCCAAGCTCCACATTATTACATACGCATCCATTATTCTCTGGAATACTAACCGATGCAACAAGCGTTACCTTTTGATCTATCTCTCCTCTGGTAACAACACCCTTAGACGCAACTCGGTCTATATCTGAAATAATTGATGGATTGCTACTTTTCCAAAAAATATTAGCTCCATCAATATCATCTGGTAAATAAATATTGCCTCTAATACAATCAGAATCCTTTATTTCAATTTTATTTAATATTGAAATCATTTTATCTGAATAACCCATAAAACACCTCAAAACTTTCTATTCATTAAATATTAATTATACACGATTTACCATTATAACGATAAGAAATATTTCATTCTTTCAAAATCATGTTTCCAAAAATATACTAATATTTTAGTTAATATTTTATAGAAAAGAATTCATAAAAATCCCTACAAATAATTACTACGTATATGATATAATAGTTGTGGTTTTTATGAAAAATAAAAATATAAATATATAAAGGAGAAAACATAATGAATCTTTCACCATTACAGAAAGCAAGATATGAGTATCAGCCTAAACTTCCAGGCATGCTCAGAAATGGTATCGCTGAAATCTGTGTTAAAGAAGGCGCAGCAACTGCATCAGTAGCTGACCAGGATAAGATCGCAGCTCTTTTCCCTAACACATACGGAAAGCCAGAAGTAACATTTGAGAAGGGTCAGAACACATCAGCTGCTAAGAAGCAGGTAGTAGGTGTTATCCTCTCTGGTGGCCAGGCTCCTGGTGGACACAACGTTGTAAGCGGTCTTTACGATGCACTTAAGGCTACAAACAAGGACAACGTTCTCCTCGGATTCAAGGGTGGTCCAGACGGACTTCTTAAGAACGATTATGTAGAGTTCGATGATGCTTTCATCGATGCTTACAGAAATACAGGTGGTTTCGATATCATCGGTTC
>DCHQ01000101.1:8327-13561 GCA_002314855.1 Lachnospiraceae bacterium UBA1748 | reverse complement strand
AATCTGGCGCGTCTGCCAATTCCGCCACACCCGCATATTAGTGAGAAGCCACACCCGCGGCTCACAAGTAGTTATATTAGCAAAACTGATATTAAATGTCAAACCAAATCACTTAACCACATCAACTTTGGTTATTCCATAAGCCTTAAATACTTCAATATCTGATGCCTCGATTTTTTCACCTGAAATAACTATTGGCACCGCTGGTGGACATGATACAGTTGGTGCTGCGCATATGCGTCCCTCAGCTTCTGTCACATCGATAATCTCATGATTCGAGAATACCGCTTCTCTTATTGTCATAACTGCTTTATGATAATGCACTTCATAGTCATCTTCCACGGAGCTAGTACACTCGCCAGTAAGTAATTTTTCTGCTTCTGATACTGCTTTTTGTACGATATCTAATTTGCTCATATCACTATCTGGTGTAATCATAAGCACTATATAATCTTTATCAGCGAACTCGCACTCACCGCCAAGGCTTCGTAATATATCAGCCAGCTTCTGCCCCGAAACGCCTGGCATATGAAGTGTAATCTTTAGTAAGTCATCCGTTTTAACCACATATTTATCAAGCTTAGCTCGCAGTGCATCAAGTTTTTCGATGCACTCCTCTAGTCTAACTTTATATCCGCTAACCAGATATTTATTACACATATCTAGAGACTGCAGTATCAGGTACGATGGGCTGGTTGACCCATATATCGCCATCACGTTCTTAACATTATCTACCAAATACTCTTTGGCAATTGCATTATTAGAAATGTGTAAATACGCTCCTCCCGTAAGAACAGGAAGTGTCTTATGAGCTGAATCACAGCACATATCTGCTCCTAGATCCATTGGATGACAACCATCACCCACAAAGTGCAGGTATGCCCCATGCGCATTATCCACGATAAGCATTACGCCAAAGCTATGACATACATCTGCCAAAGCCTTTATATCTTGAACATTTCCAAGGTAATCAGGGCTTGTAATATAAACTGCCACAGGAAGTCTATTCTCCTCTTTCATAACAAGGAGTTTATCTTCTAATTCTTTGGCTGATATTACGCACTCACATATACTTTTATTGTCAGCTGCATATAACCACTCTACGTCGCAGTCCGCAAGGGCTGCTCCGTATATAAAAGCCTTATGAACGTTTCTAGCTGCCAGTATTATAGCTTTGCCATCTGCTAATCCTGATACAAGGTGTATCATAGCCTTCACGCACTGACTTGAGCCCTCGGTAGAGTATACTGTTCTTGCAGTACCAAAGACATGGCCTACGTTAGCCTCACTTTCAGCTATTATCCCGTCAGCCTCATACAACGCATCGGCACCCTTTACCTCAGTGATATCAAGTGCCTCCATACCAAGATGAGGCATCCCTTTATGTCCAGGCATATGAAAACGGACAGTATCGGATTCCTGATACTGCCCGACAAAATCACATATCGGAGTTGTCATCTTAACATTACTTGTTTCCAATATTCCACTCATTCTCAGCTACACGCATCATAATAGCGCATTCTATACGCTTCTTGAAAAGTTCACATCCTGGTTCATATACCCCACGGATTGTTCCTGATGCATGGAATGCATTGGCTGCACATCCTCCTGAGCAGTATAGCTTAGCCCAGCAGTCCTTACAGTCTTCTCTTGCATAAGCGTTACAGCTACGGAACTCTTCTCTAAGCTCCTTGTTCTGTACTCCATCCCACACATTACCAAGCTTATAATCATCCTCACCTACAAACTGATGACAAGGATATAAATCTCCCCAAGGAGTTACTGCCATATATTCTGTTCCTGAACCGCAACCTGATATACGCTTGTAGATACATGGTCCGCTTGTAAGGTCAAGCATATAGTGATAGAAAGTAATAGGCTTGCCTTCCTGCTCACGTCTAAGCATATCCTTGGCAAGGATTTCGTACTGCTCCTTAACTATCTCGATATCCTCTGGGGTAAGTGATGAAGGATCCTCTAGCTTACCAACTACTGGTTCCATACTAAGCTCTGTGAATCCAAGGTCGGCCATATGGAATACATCCTTAGTAAAGTCAGGATTTGCGTGAGTAAATGTTCCACGCATGTAGTACCCCTTATCGCCTCTTGCTTTTACGAACTTCTGGAACTTAGGCACGATAGTATCGTAGCTGCCTTCACCCTTATAATCAACACGAAGTCTGTCGTGTATCTCTTTTCTACCATCAAGCGATAATACAACGTTGCTTATCTCTTTATTACAGAAATCTATTACATCATCATCGATAAGAACACCATTAGTTGTGACTGTGAATCTAAAGTTCTTGTGCTTTTCTTTCTCGATGCTTCTACCATATTCAACAAGCTGTTTTACAACATCCCAGTTCATAAGTGGCTCGCCGCCAAAAAAGTCTACCTCAAGATTAGTTCTAGTACCAGAATTGGCTACAAGGAAATCAAGGGCCTGCTTACCAACCTCAAAGCTCATAAGAGCTCTGTCACCATGATACTTACCCTGACTAGCAAAACAGTATGAACAGTTAAGATTACATGTATGTGCTACATGAAGACATAGTGCTTTAACCACATCTCCACTTCTTTCCTTAAATGTTCCTGCCATATCACCATAATTATCTGGTGTATAAAGCTTTCCCATATTCTTTAAGGTTTCCACATCCTCGATGCAGGCTTCTATCTCCTGCTCATTGACATCATCCCTGTCACCATACTTATCCATCATTGCCTTTACAATCTCATCCTTAGTATGGTCCTGGTACATACCTATAATGTCATAGGCCACCTCATCAACTGAATGAACTGAACCTGAGCATGTGTCTAATACTATATTAAAACCATTGAGCTTATATTCATGTAACATAACTACAAATATTTCCTTACTTCATAAATAACGGAGATTAGCAGGCCTAACCTACTAATCTCCGTCCTTAATAATACACTTTACTAATTCTAATTAGTTAGCCTTGTTCTCGCACTGCTGATTAGCAACACCACAGCTTGTCTTACAAGCTGACTGGCATGATGTCTGGCACTCGCCACATCCACCATTCTTAGCGCTTTCGCAAAGATCACGTGTCTCAAGAGTCTTAATTCTTTCCATTTTTATATCTCCTATTTAATAAATATATTAGTCAATAAAACTACAATGATTTAACCATATTAATCACTGTATGTCAAGGACTACGCCTATTCATGACAAATTACATTATTAGTAATTTACCTGATCCTATCGCTATTATTATTAATATAAAATGAATTACCATAATAGCTGGAAAACCATATCTAAAATACCAATGCTTGGTTTTATGTCTAAAAGAAAACATACCAAGTGTTGAGCCGATACTGCCTCCAAATATACACACTGCAAAAAGTGTTGCTTCAGGAATTCTCCATGCACGTCTTTTGGCTCTCCACTTATCCATACCCATAATTACAAAACCAATAACATTCATTATAAGGAAATATCCTAAAATAATAAGTATCACCTGCATAATAGCCACTCCCTTCTTGGTGGTTATCATAACACATTTTGATTCATATTGTTAATACGCACTTCCTCTAGTATTTTTATATTGGCAATTGTAAACGCTATAATAAGACATATATTGATACCTATATATATAATATTGAACGCCATAATAATTGGGTATGACAACTTAAAGTCACTGTATAAATAAAGACTTTCAAAATATTGTGGGAATTGATTTATCACAATTGTGAGGATTATTGCAATAAAAATCCCATTATCTCTGGTTTTATTTGCAACTGAAATCATCAACATCCCAATAACAGTAATCCTGAAAATAGCTAATGCTACACGTAACCAGTAATAACTATAAAATTCTGAGAAAAAATCAAATCCTGAAAAAGATATGCCCTTTTTTTCATCAAATTCGATTGTAATATCTTGTTCCATTAAAAGGATTAGGGTCATTAAACAAATGCATATCCACGCTATAGTGACCAATACTCTTGATATATAAAATTTCTTTGCATCATACGAAATTTTGCCCTCTTTCCATGCATTGTATCCAACCCTATACTCTGTGAACAATCTTCCAATTAAAAGAAGTATCATACAGAATATAAGCGCAATGCCAAATACTACTGGCCATTCTCCCATACCATGTAAAATTTCCCCCTGTTCCCACATTCTTAAATACACACCAGTAATTAAAAGTAGTATGTATGGCGCCATAACTCTCTTAGTCATACTTATAAAATCATCTCTTAATATTTTTATCATATATTCACAGTTTCCTTCCAATATACCTTTTCCAATATATTAACACGAGCAAATTGTTTTGCAATACTTTTTTATCGAATTTCGATATATTTTTGTTGACTTTCACTTTTGAGGGTGCTATATTGTGACCATGGAGAAACACTAAGAGGTTTTATTCATCCACTAATTAGAATTCTGAAACGGAGTGAGTTAACAATGAAAGACAAATTTTTCTTAGTAACGAAATGTCTGCTTAATGTCATGTTTTTCTTAGGCATACCTACTACAATAACTGTTCCACTAACACTCAAGTGGTATTCCAAGATCAACAGTTATTATGATGTGTACTACTGGTTTATGGTTCCATTCTTTATAATCTCAGGAATCTTTGCCTGCCTCATAATCTACGAACTTAGAAAAATGATTAAGTCCGTTGAACAGGAAAACTGTTTTATATATGAGAATGTAATCAGTCTGAAACGTATGGGAAACTACAGCTTCATAATTGCTGTAGTATCATTCGGCCGACTCTTCCTATACTCTACACCAGGCGTACTCGTAGTCATTCTGGTATTTGTAATTGCAGGTCTTTTCTCCAAGGTCTTATCCAATGTATTCGAGACAGCAGTTCAGTACAAAGAAGACAACGATCTTACAATATAGGAGGTTAGCTATGGCTATAATAATTAATTTAGACGTAATGATGGCCAAGCGTAAGATTGGCCTCACAGAATTGTCCAAAGAAGTAGATATCACAATGGCAAATCTTTCAATATTAAAAAATAATAAAGCCAAAGCCATCAGACTATCAACTTTAGACGCAATATGTAAAACGCTTGATTGCCAGCCTGGGGATATTCTTGAATACACCGAGGGGCCTGGGGCTGAAATAATTAATGACTAAGCAGCATTAATTATAAAAAACAAAAATAATAATCAGGAGGGGAATGAAATGACTGAAAATAATACTAATATCAATAATTCCACTATCGATAATTTATCTACTAACAAT
>DCHQ01000101.1:0-8267 GCA_002314855.1 Lachnospiraceae bacterium UBA1748 | reverse complement strand
CTACTAACAAAGTAACCACTTATAATTCAATTAATAATAATGGGGCAAATTATGGAATGGATAATCCATTTGCAACACTGCGTCCAATTGAACTCCCAAAGCCTCATGAATTTCTTGAGAAATTCACAGATGAGTTACCATTTTTCGTGAAAGCTATCTTTATATATGCTCTCGCATACGCTATCTGTAGATACCACAATAAAAATGGTTTTACAACACCTATCATTGCTGTGGGTTCACTGTTTTTCTTTAAGATAATGCTTCAAAAAATCGGTATCACCATAAAGAAGGTAACTTATCTTTACTTGGTTATCGCCATTGCTCTTGGCTTCAACTGCTTTGTGTCGGATGACTACTTTATAGTAAATACCAATTTCTGGATTGCGTTACTATTATTCACAGCCTTTTTACTTCATAACGCTTATGATTGTTCAAAGTGGGGACTAGGTGCTCATATCTCAGCTTTTCTCGAATCTACATTCGGATTATTAGGTCATATGTTCATGATGTTCAATGATAGAGCTACTTATAAAACTAAGCACGGCGACAATCGTAAAGAAAAGAAGAATTCTGGATTAAAGACTAATATAGTACTGGGTATTGCTTTATCACTTGGCTTACTTATGGTAATTCTCCCACTGCTTATATCAGCCGATCAGTTTTTCGCTGAAGCTGTTGGCAATTTCGTTGACGCATTATTTGATGAATTAGCTGCCATATTTAACATCTTTGATTCAGAGTCAAACCATACTGTAATTAAGTTCACTTTCTATACTATTATGCTATTCCTTGTAGTATACGGAATGATACGTAAACTCTGCTGCCACAATATTAAAGTTAATACAAAAGAAAACACTAAGTATTCGGCAGCTACTGCAATAACAATCAATGCTGTTCTTGGTTTTGTATATGTTGTCTTTTCTGGATTCCAGATTTTCTACTTATTCCTTGGAAACATGACACTACCTGAGCATGCAACATATTCGGAATATGCTCACGAAGGCTTCTTCCAATTAGTTATAGTATGTCTTATCAATATGTTACTGGTTCTTGCTATACTTCATATTTTCGAAAATACTATGGCACTTAAGGTATCACTTACAGTTATCTCTGCTTGTACTTATATTATGATGGCATCAAGTGTTCTCCGTATGACAATGTATGTAGACGCCTATGACTTATCATACCTAAGATACTTTGTATTCTGGGCAATCCTTGTAATATTCCTGGCTATGACTGGTATAGTTATATACACTTTCAAGCAGAATTTCCCAATATTCAGATATTGTATGGCTGTTCTCGCCATAGTTTATATGTGCTTTGCATATTCTAATCCAACATATATTATTACAAAGTACAACCTTGAGAAGTCATATACTTTAAACTCTGACGGTGAATATGTCTCTGATGCGGATATTGACTACCTCACAGAGATTTATAATGCCGGTTCTGCCAAGGCTGTATGTGATACAGCACTTAAATACAAGGATACTGAATTATTTGAATCATTCTACAGATATTATCACTCTTCTGATGCTGATTACCTGACAGACTTTAGAAAGCTCAATCTTAATAAGCTTATAGAAACATCAGTTGTAGATAAATGCAAAAAACAGCTTTATAACTATTAACTAAGTCTAACTCTCACCTATAAATAAAAAAGACGCTCTGCATAGTATATGATGCAGAGCGTTTTTTATTAAAGAATTATATTCAATTAACCAAGATAAGCAATTACTTCTACTTCGCAAAGAACGTTCTTAGGAAGAGTCTTAACTGCAACACAGCTTCTAGCTGGCTTCTCTGTAAAATACTTCTCATATACAGCATTAAAAGCTGCAAAATCGTTCATATCAGCAAGGAAGCATGTTGTCTTAACAACTGCATCATATGATACTCCTGCTGCCTTAAGAATCTCACCAGCATTCTTAATAGCCTGCTCAGCCTGAGCTTCAATACCCTCAGCTTCAATTGCACCTGTTGCTGGGTTGATCGGAATCTGACCTGATGCGTATAATGTATCACCTGCGATGATTCCCTGCGAGTATGGTCCAATAGCTGCTGGAGCCTTATCTGTACTAATCTTCTTTAACATATTTATCCTCCTTATGACCATATGGTCTTTAATATTCTTTAACTATAATACACTTAATCTTCATTAAATGCTACTGTGACATAAAACCCTCGTGGTGTTTCCTTAATATCAACCACTGTGCCTTCATTGGACTTTAATCTGTCACCGAACTTAACGTTTCCTGACATGGCAAGTGATGGATCAATTGTATAATAATAGCTTTGAGGAAGAGCTCCCTCTGTAACTGTAACAGCCTGTCCTACCTCTAAAACATTTTGACGTTCCATTTTAAATTCCATTTCCTTCATAGCAGGTCAGTCCCTCCTTTTAACTAGTCTTACTCGCATATAAGCGAGCCATAAAAAACATAGCCAGAGAAAACTCTGGCCAGTTAATGATTTATAAATTACTAATAATATTATATCCTACAACCTCAAGTGAATCTGGTTCGATATGACACTCAAGATTAAGTACCTTGACGCCATTCACTATGGCTGCTCGCATCGCATCTGCAAAGTCTGAATCTATTGTTCTATTCGGTCTTACGTGAGTAATACCATTAATCTGAATAACAAATACAAGATAGCATTCATATCCTTCCTTAACAGCCTCTATTAGCTCCCATAGATGCTTGGCTCCTCTTTCGGTTGGAGCATCCGGGAATAATCCGAGCCATCCCCACTCAAGTGTGCAGCCCTTGGCTTCCATGAAGATTCTTCTATCATCCTTCTCAAGATACATATCAAATCTTGACTCACCATACTGACACTCAGGCTTGATATAATCAGGTCCTGGAAAAAGTGTATTAGCCTCGCTTGCAAGCCATTCCTTTAAAAGTTCATTAGGTGCAAGACTATCTATATTAACCCAACCCAGTCTTTCCGTGTAAACTGATATCAAATCATATTTAGTTTTACGTTTCGGATTATCCGAAACCTCCAGCATAACCTTGCAACCTGGCTCTAGCAGACTCTCGCACCTGCCAGTATTCTTAACGTGTACTGTCTCTTCCACGCCGTCAACCATGACCTGCGCCACAAATCTATTAGGTCTTGCAAGAAAAGTCGCCTCTCTGACGTCCTTATACTTCATATTAACCCCGTAAATATATATTTCAGTCTAATTATTATACTACAAAATGACTATTTTATGAACTTCTTAATTATAGGCATTTTCCCCAGTTCTGCCGCTGATACTACCCTAAATCCAATGACGCTTGCGCCGTATACTATCACTGCTACAATCATAGCTATAATCATGCACACGAGCTTATAAATACGTGCTTCATTGCCAACTATATGCATTCCGCCATAATATACAAGTCCAGCGGCAAGGCCCATTAATCCTGCTGCCAAAAGTGGCTTTATGAGCATGCCGACAAAATCGAATTTATAACCAGCAAGTGTTTTTACGCTTCGGATATTAAGTATACATACTAATAATGGGAAAGTAACATTACCTATTACAAGTGCATAAACACCAAGATCAGTGAAGAACAACAATCCTCCTACAATTAACCCGTGAATAACAAGGGATATCGCAGAATGAATCACTGGAACTCTCATATGATTACAACCCTGAAGAACAGAAGTCGATATGGTCGACAATGTATAAAATACAACTGCTGAAGAGCCAGTCATAAGAAGCATAGTTGCCATACCGTGATACTCCCTAAGACCTGCAAAGAGTACTGCCATAATCGGGTCAGCTAATACCGCAAGTCCTATACATGAAGGAATGGCTATAAGAAGATTGGTCTTAAACACCATATCAATCTTTTCCTTTACCCTGTCGTAGTCCTTGTTTGTGAATGACATAACAACACTTGGTAAGGTTGCACTAGCCATTGCTGTAGCTATCGCAACTGGAAGGTTAATCATCTGATTGTACTGGGTATTAAACACGCCCTGCGATTCCGTTGCAAATGTTTTATCCACATTTTTAAGAGCTAAAATATTGCCGTATAAGAAGTCATCAAGCGTATAGCCAAACTGATATATGGTCTGACTGATAATAACTGGTATAACTGTTAGAATAATACATTTGAATATAATAGCATTATCTTCCGTTACAACGTCATCACCTGATAACTCGCTCTTTCTTTCGCCTCTCCTGGCAATAAAAAGCATTACAAATATAAGAAGTGCTGCTGTTGCACCGGCAAGAGTACCCATGGTTCCACCCATAGCACCATAAGAGCCTGTAAGAGCTTCATCGCTGCATGATCTTACAAATACACCTGCGGCCACCACGCTGACTATAGCGTTGATTATCTGCTCAATAACCTGGCTAATCGCTGTTGGTACCATATTTCTATGTCCCTGGAAATATCCCCTACAGGTTCCAAGCATTGCTACCACAAATACAGTAGGTGCTAACACCCTAAGAGGTCTCTCCAGGCCCTCTCTCTTATATATACCTGCTATGATACCTGCACCAAAGAATAGAACAAGACAGGCAATAAGACCTGTTGTCATTGCGAATAAAAGTGCTCTTTTAAATACCTTATCCGCATCCTTATAACGCTTGCCTGCAAGTCTTTCGCTCATAAGCTTTGACACTGCTATTGGCATACTATACGAAGACATTGTAAGTGCAATATTATAAATACCAAAAGCCACAGAATACAGACCGTTGCCTGTATTACCCATAATATTAGCCATTGGTATTCTATATATAAATCCTATGATTTTGGAAATGATACCAGCCATCGCAAGGATACTACCCTGAATGACTATGGATTTCTTAATTTTATCTGACATTCCTTATGCTTGTTTTCCTTCCTCTTACTCATAAGAAAGGCCGGCACCTTACGATACCGGCCTAGATTATTATAATATTTTCTGAGCTAAATGACTAGAGCTTTTCATAACGCTCTTTTACATAAGCTTCAATAATGTCAGCTGTTTTCTCGTATCCGAGAGAGCTACTGCTTATGCACATCTCATAGTTACGTGAATCGCCCCACTTGCCTGTACAGTATCTGTTATGATACTCCTTACGCTTGGCGTTCTTTTTCTTGATGAGTGCTTCGGCTTCTTCCTTGTTCATCTCGAATTTGCCCATAATATGCTGAACCTTGTGTGGCATATCAGCCATAATAAATATGGATACACAACACTTATAGTCCTTAAGTACATCATCCGAACAACGTCCAACAACTACAAATGACTGTCCTGAAGCTGCCAGCTTCTTAAGATAATCAAACTGCATTTCTGCAATATTCTGTGCTGGTGAATTGGTATATCCTCGCACAGTTCTTGTGATGAATGGTCGCTTTGGTCTTTCATCAAACTTAGCTATCTCATGAACAGAGATTTCTCCTTCTTCTGCAATCTTCGACAGCAAGCTGTTATCGACAAGCTCGATACCAAAACGCTCAGCTAAATCCTGCGCAATAATATGGCCACCACTACCATACTCTCTACTGATTGAAATAATAAGCTGTTTATCCATAGTTCATAACCCCTCTTCTACAAATATAAGCCCCATATATTTTGTTGTTACATACTACTATTATACACCCAAACCACAGTATCTAACATAGATGCAAATCATACAAACTATCATAACAATTATTGTAG
The DNA here is from genome assembly GCA_002314855.1 of Lachnospiraceae bacterium UBA1748. GTDB lineage: Bacteria > Bacillota > Clostridia > Lachnospirales > Lachnospiraceae > NK4A136. Next base: position 2,609 of record DCHQ01000101.1, on the reverse strand, counting down.
CAGGTGCTAAATACTTGCAGTATTTGCCCCAACCAATAGAGTATTTATTCTTCTGAAGTACTGCTATACCTACTACATTAGCAGATGCACCGATAGGAGTTGCACTACCACCGATATCAGTACCAATAGCAAGTGTCCATGCAAGTGTTGTTAATGGAACACCAGAAATCTCTGTAAGATTCTTAATAACAGGAATCATAGTTGCAGCAAATGGAATATTATCAACGAATGCACTGGCAATAGCTGATACCCAAAGAACGATTGCAATCATGATATAAATGTTACCACCACTAATCTTAGCGATAAAGTCAGCTATGAGCTTTAAGATACCTGTCTGCTCAAGACCACCTACTACTACGAAAAGACCGATAAAGAAAAGAAGTGTCTTATAGTCAACCTTCTTCATAATCTCTTTAAGATCCTTGAATGAAGTAATCATTGTTAATATAGCAACAAATGCACCGATTGTAGCAACTGTAAGACCTGTCTGAGCATGTGATACAAGAAGTACTACAGCGATAAGGAAGATAATTGTACTGATAATAAAACTTCCCTTATTCTGAATGGCCTCTGAAGGATTAGGATAATTCTTAGTGGCACCAGATGCATCCTTATTAACTAACTTATTTCTAAATACAAGGTAAAAATAAGTAATGATAAATACAAGTGAAATAACTGCCATAAAACCTGTATTGGCAACGAAATCACCAAATGAATATCCAAGTGATGTACCGATAATGATGTTTGGTGGATCACCACACATAGTAGCGGAACCACCCAGGTTAGCACAGAATATCTCTGACAATATAACTACTACTGGATCAAACTCAAGAAGTCTTGCAAGCTCAATAGTTACAGCAGCAAGGAAAAGAATAACAGTAATACTATCTATAAACATAGCAAGCACAAATGACATAAGCATGAATGTAACAAATACTGCTGTTGGCTTATACTTAACAGCCTTGGCAATACAGAGGCAAAGCCAACGGAAGAATCCTGCCTTAGCCATACCTTCAACCATTACCATCATACCAAAGATGAAGAGAATAGTTGCCCAGTTAATACCAGCGCCTTCTCCCTCTCCTTCTCCTGCAGCGTACCAGAAACTAAGCTTACCGAAATCCTTAAATGCAAGGGTATCGATGATTGCCTGAACATCTCTCATACATACACCAAATACGAAGATAATAACAAGAGCAGCGCATCCAAGTGATACATACTGTCTTTCAATCTTCTCTGTTACAATAAATGCAAACATAACAACGAATATTACGGTTGCAACTATCTGTGCAGCTAACATATCTTTTTCTCCTAAATGTAAAATTATTTATACCATATGGGCGCAATGCCTCCCAGGGCACAAACACATTTATTTTACAACGATTTATCCAAAATAATAGAGGCATTTTATTACTATTTTTTATTATTGAGTCTTGATTTGTTTGTGCAAAGATACTATACATAATAAGTATGAAAGAATTAAGAAAAATCGACTATTTTAAACAAGGTGCCGTTGACGGCATTCCAATTGCATTAGGATATATTGCTGTTTCGTTCTCTCTTGGTATACAGGCCAAGGCTGCTGGGCTTAACTGGTTCTGGGCAACACTTATGTCTCTGCTCAACAGTACATCAGCAGGACAGTTTGCAGCGCTAACTATAATATCTACCTGTGGCTCTTATGCAGATCTCGCACTTTCTCAGTTAATTATCAATTTAAGATATATGTTAATGAGTAGTGCTCTTAGCCAGAAAATCGATCCAAAAGCTGGATTGCTACACCGATTAATAATGGCGGGAGGTATAACCGACGAAATATTTGGTATCTCCGCTGCTGTTAAAGGAAAGCTCAGTCCTTTTTATACCTACGGTGCTATGTCTCTTGCTATTCCAGGATGGGCACTTGGAACATGCCTTGGTGTTATTCTTGGTAACATACTTCCTGATATCATAGTCACTGCACTTAGCGTGGCAATATACGGTATGTTCATAGCAATAATCATTCCTCCGGCCAAAAAAGACAGGGCTGTATCCGTCGCTATTATTATTGCCATGATATCAAGCTATCTGTGCACCATACTTCCTGTTATAAAGGACATACCATCTGGTACAAAAATAGTGATTCTTACAGTTGTAATATCACTTATATTTGCAATTGTATGCCCTATAGATCCTGATAAAATGGATAGCGAAACAACCAATAATAACGAAAAGGAGGATATGAAAAATGCCTAGTATCCTCATATACATATTAGTCATGGCTGTTGTCACATATCTTATTAGAATGTTGCCACTGACTCTTATACGAAAAGAAATAAAAAATAAAACCATACGATCATTTTTATATTATGTACCGTATGTAACGCTTGCTGTTATGACTTTCCCAGCCATCATACATGCAACAGGCTCCGTGCTTAGCGGTGCCATAGCATTCGCTGTAGCTCTCGGTCTTGCACTCTATGGACTTGGTCTTTTCCCTGTAGCCATAGGTTCATGTGTTGTAGTGCTGATATGCGAGCTTATACAGATGTTTATAAAATAGAACTTATACCAAAAGAACTCTGAGCCCCAAAATGTACCGACCCCCAAAAGTTAGACCAAAATCTAAC
>DCHQ01000032.1:14536-15077 GCA_002314855.1 Lachnospiraceae bacterium UBA1748 | reverse complement strand
ATTACAGATATTGAAGGCAATGAAATAACTAGCGACGTGGAAATGAAGAAGTATATAGGGTATTTATCTGGTAATACCAAGCTTTATCATCGTTTTTCAGTGCGAGAGATGCTTGAAATGTTTGGTGATATCTATGGTATGGATAAACAGGCAGTAAGTGATAAGATTCAGGAAATATCGGATGTACTTGATTTGGAAAGCTTTATCGATAACAGAATAGAGAGACTTTCTACAGGTCAGACACAGAGAGCCAACATATCTCGTTGTCTTATACATAGTCCTGAAATATATATTTTCGATGAGCCAACTCTCGGTCTTGATATTTTATCAAGTCAGTCGATTATAGATTTTATGAAGACAGAAAAAGAGAAGGGTAAGACCATACTGTATTCAACTCATTATATGGAGGAAGCGCAGTATCTTTGTGATCGAATTATAATGATGCATCATGGACATATTGTCAAAGAGGGAACGCCTGAAAGTATTATGGCTGATACTAATACCAATAATCTTCGTGATGCTTTTAAAGCAGTGATAGATA
>DCHQ01000032.1:6487-14513 GCA_002314855.1 Lachnospiraceae bacterium UBA1748 | reverse complement strand
TACAGAAACTAACATAGGGACCGACGTAGAATAGTAAAAATATGAATAGTAAGATAATTAAGGCATTATATAAAAAAGAAATAATGGATATCCTCAGGGATAAGAAGACACTACTGATGATGATAGTAGTGCCGCTTGTATTGTATCCACTTATATTCATTGGGTCTATGACACTGACCACAATGATAATGACGCAGAGTACGCATAATTCTTATAATATAGCTATTGTCGATATGGATAATGAAGCTTCTATGGAGACATATATTTCTGAATTCTCAAAAAAGTATGATTATGATTTTGTGTTCATTAATAATTATGAGCGAAAGAATAATGAATCTGATGATACTATTACCAGTTGGGACGATGCATTAAAGGAAAAGGTGGTAGACGCTTATCTTACAAGAGAAGATAAGGATGGCAAAGAAAGATATGTTATTCACTATCTGTCATCAGTCAATGATTCTGCCACAGCCATGGGTATGCTGAAGGATATGCTTAAAGAATATCAGGATCTTGTCACTAAGCTTAAGATTGAAGGAGCAGACCTCGACCCCGTTGATATTTTAGAATCCGTTGTATACGAATCCGATGATCAATCAACTCAGGAAGAGTCAGTAGGCTCTATATTTGGTTATATTATTCCGTTCCTAATGGTATCTAGTATCCTTATGGGAGCTATGTATCCGGCCATTGATACAACGGCAGGTGAAAAGGAGAGAGGTACACTTGAAACATTACTGACACTGCCAGTTAATAACCTTGAACTGATTATCAGTAAGTTTCTGGCGACCAGTACTATGGCTATGGCAGGCGCTCTTCTCAATGTATTATCCATGGGAATACTTGGCGCCTATTTCTATCAGAGTCTGAAGCTAAGCGATAGTGATGTGGCATTTTCGGCAGCATCATACGTGCCAGCTATACTTCTGACACTTGTATGCGCTCTTGTATTTGCAATGTTTGCTTCTGCTGTTTGTCTGCTTGTATGCATATTTGCCAAAAGCTTTAAGGAGGCTCAGAATTATTCTACTCCTATAATGATGGTGTTTATGTTTGCTGCTATGGCTTCAATGATACCAGGTATTACACTTGACGGAGTACTGGCCTATATTCCTGTTATAAATATAAGCTTACTTATAGCCAAGCTTTTTGTGTTTGAGTTTAATACAGCGACCATATCAGTAGTATTATTGTCTAATCTTCTCTATAGCATGATTGCAGTAGTTATAATGGCAAGAGTATTTAGCTCAGAGAGCATTCTTTTCAGCGATGGTTCAGAAGGAATTCGTATTATCGAGAAAAGAAGTGATATGAATGACAAGCAGATACCTGGTATGGGCGATGTCATCCTGTTATTTAGTATATTATTGATAATACTAATGATGGCAGGATCTATATTAGTTCTTAAGCTTGGTTTACCAGGTCTTATTATTGAACAGCTTATGATTCTTGGATGTACACTAGTATACTGCTGGTATATTAAGACTGATTTTAAGAAAGTATTTTCTATAAATAAACCAGGTGTGCAGGGAATTATTGCAGGAATCCTGATGTGGATGGGGGTGTATATACTTATGATGCTTTTAACAGCAGTATTAAGTAAGATATTTCCATCGAGCGCAGCTAGCGCCGGAGATGAGATAACAGGCTTATTATTTGATGAGCCAGTGTGGGTAATATTACTGGCAGCAGCAGTACTTCCAGCAATATGCGAAGAAGTCGCTTTTAGAGGATTCCTTTTTGGGACATTGTCTAATAGATATAAAATACCAGTTGCAGTTTTCTGGACAGGACTGATATTTGGAGCTTATCATATGAATTTTGTTAAATTAATAGTGGTAGGTCTGCTTGGAGGATTTCTTGCGTATGCTGTATATAAGACAGGCAGCATTGTGACATCGATGTGTATGCATTGCCTTAATAACGCAGTAGCATTACTTCTGGGACTATATGGTGATAAACTGGTTGATGTACTTCCTATATTCTTCAAGGAAGATTTAGGAGGTCTAGAAATAATTATATTAGTAGTGCTGGGGGCAGTACTAATATCAGTATCTACATTTTGGATGAAAGCCATAGCAAGGAAAAGAGATATGGCTATTATAGATGTTGAGATGACGAATGCGGAGTGATTATGATTGCTAATCTTGGAAATACTGTAATAATGCTATCATTCCTTTTTATTATTGGTTGTGTGGCTGGTTGGGTGATAGAATTAGTTTTTAGAAAATTTTTCGGCGCCCACAATCCTGATCATAAGTGGATTAATCCAGGTTTTCTTATTGGACCATATCTTCCTATATATGGATTTGGATTAGTGGTTTTATTCATGCTGTCGCTTATTCCTTATCTTGAATTTGAAGGCTTATTACCTAAGGAAGACTGGGCCAGAACTCTTGTAACCATATTGATAATAGGAATAAGTCTTACAGTACTCGAGTATATTGCTGGTATTATTTTTATTAAGTGGCTTCATGTGAGGTTGTGGGACTATAGTAAGTGCTGGGGCAATATTCAGGGCATTATTTGTCCAAGGTTCTCATTGTTTTGGACACTTGGCGGTGCCGGATACTATTTTCTTCTTCGTAAGCCTATGATACAGCTTGCCAAGTGGATAATAGCTAATAAAGGATTCTGCCTTATTATTGGTATGGTATATGGTGTATTTCTTGTTGATTTGTTCTATTCATTTCAGCTTATTGCCAAGATAAGAAAATTTGCAGCTGATAAGCAGATAATAGTCCGATATGAAGAACTCAAAGCAACAATTAGACAAAAAGCCGAGGACTCCAAGGAGAAGGTTAGATTCTTGTTTTTGGTGCCTGCGGAGAATAATATTCAGGCTATGCTTCATAAGTATGCTGAAAAGCTTGAAGGTTATGCCAATAAGATAGACGAGTACAAGGCTGATTATAAAGAAAAGATGGAAGAATATAAGGAAGAGTATAAAGAAGCAATAGATGGGCTCAAAGAGAGAATAGGAGAAATAGCAAGTGGTGATAATAAGAAGTAAGATACGTATTGACCGTATATAAATAATATGTTATCATATCAAAGTTGCGAGTAAAGAGATGGTCCGCTGCTACATAGATTGTATTAAGAACATCCGATGAAACACAGGAGGAAATTTTAATGAGCACAATTATTCAGGAAATCGAAAAAGAGCAGCTTAGAGCTGACGCACCTCAGTTTAATGTTGGTGATACTGTAAAGGTATACGGCAAGATTAAGGAAGGTGACAAGGAAAGAATTCAGGTATTCGAGGGTACAGTTCTTAAGATTCAGAACGGTAGCAACCGTACAACATTTACTGTTAGAAAGATTTCTAACGGTTGTGGAGTTGAGAAGACTTGGCCACTTCACTCACCTAACATCGAGAAGGTTGAGATCGTACGTTTCGGTAAGGTTAGACGTGCTAAGCTTAACTACTTAAGAGATCGTGTAGGTAAGAAGGCTAAGGTTAAGGAAGTACTTAGATAATTGTTATATTGATTTACCTATTGTGGACAGCTTCTAACGTTTGTTAGGAGCTGTTTTTCTGTAAGTTTCACTTTTTTCTGTGGTATAATATGCTTATGCGAAAAAGAAGACGAAGTAAAGATTTGAATATTAATATTGATAATAAGAGAAGGCGAAAGGTTAATCTTAAAAGCACTTCTGGACTTTCTTTTTATGAAAAGGAAAGTCGGGTTAATGGTGGGCTTATTATGGAGATTGGAACTTATGTGTTCTGGACTGTAGCAATGGCCCTTCTTGCATTTGTTTTTATATACTGTTTTGGTATTAGAACTAGTGTTGTAGGAGTATCAATGCAGCCCACTCTATATCATGGTGAGGAGATACTTATAGACCGATTTTCTTACTTCTTTTCCGCACCAAAGAGCGGTGATGTAGTAGTGTTTTTGCCTAATGGTAATGAGAATACACACTATTACGTAAAACGTGTTATAGGAGTACCAGGGGATACAGTTCTTATAGAGAATGGAATTATTTATGTTAACGAAGAATTCTATGAAGACAAGTCTCTATATGATAAAATAGAAGATGGTGGTATCGCAGAAACAGGCATTGTCCTCGGCGAAGATGAGTTCTTTGTTCTTGGAGATAATCGTAATAATAGCGAGGATTCTCGTTCAAGTAACATTGGTGTGGTACGACGTGAATACATTATAGGAAAAGCATGGATGCACCTAAAATATGGTGATCAGCAGCTTGGATTAATTAAATAGTAGAAGGAAAATAGAGGATGAATTATCAGTGGTATCCTGGTCATATGACTAAAGCAATGCGTATGATGCAGGAGGATATTAAGTTAATAGATTTGGTTATTGAAATTATTGATGCACGTATACCGATTTCAAGTAGAAATCCTGATATCGATAAGCTTGCACAGAACAAATCACGAATGATATTAATGAATAAAAGTGATTTGGCAGATAAGTCAATTAATGAGGCTTGGAAGAAGTATTTTGAAGAAAAAGGATTTGTATGTCTTTTAATTGATTCCAAGAAGAGTATGGGATTTAAGGATATTAAGACAGCAGTAGGTAAGGCTTGTAGTGAAAAGATTGAGCGAGATCGTAAGAAAGGCATTATTAATAGACCTCTTCGTGCATTAGTATGCGGTATACCTAATGTTGGAAAGTCCACATTTATCAATGCTTATGCGAAGAAAGCTTGTACCAAGACAGGAAATAAACCTGGAGTAACTAAAGGAAAGCAGTGGATAAGACTAGATAAAACTTTGGAGCTTCTTGACACACCAGGAGTGTTATGGCCTAAGTTCGAGGATCAAAAGGTGGGACTTCACCTTGCTATGACAGGTTCTATTAATGATGAAATACTTCATAGCGATGAGTTATGCTACGATTTATTAAAATATATGAATGATAGCTATCAGGGACGAATAGAGGAACGTTATGGTGTTGAGCCAAGCGAAGATGTAATAAAACAGCTTGAGTGTATATCTGTAAAAAGAGGATGTCTTGTTAAAGGTGGAGAGCCTGATATTGATAAGGCAGCAAAAATGATAATAGAAGACTTTAGATCAGGAAAGTTAGGCAATATCTCAGTAGAAAGGCCGGAAGAATATGTATAATCGTAAAGATGAAGATTTGCAGCAGATAGATATTGACGAAATAGAAGAGGAATATGATGAGGTAGAAGAGTCCAATAGGAAAAAGCGTAAAGAACAAAAAGGAGTTCAGAAAAATGCGCTTTTAAAGGAAATACTGTTTAACAGTGTTTATTTGCTAATAGTACTTATTGGGACATTATTGTTTATTCGATTTGTCGCTCAGAGAACAGTTGTTAATGGTGATAGTATGTGTCCGACCTTATATGATAAGGACAATCTCATTGTTAACAAGATTTCTTATCATTTTGGTGAGCCAGAGCGATTTGACGTAGTTGTTTTTCCTTATGAATACAAGAAGAATACTTACTATATCAAGAGGGTTATTGGTCTTCCAGGTGAGACAGTTCGTATTGATACGGACGGTAATATATATATTAACGAAGTACTGCTTGAAGAGCACTATGGTGCCGAGGTCATTAATGAACCAGGTATCGCATTAAATGGTATAACCTTAGGTGATGGAGAGTACTTTGTACTTGGAGATAACAGGAATCATTCATCTGATAGTCGTACAACAGCAGTTGGACCAATAAAGAGAGAGAAGATTATTGGAAAAGCATGGGTAAGGATTTATCCATTTACAAGTTTTAAGATATTTAACTAAAATAATATATCTAACTGAGAATATTTATTCGTATTGCAGTTAATAGTTGAGGATAAATGTAAAATGTATTTTTTCTTGATAAGTTCAATAATAATTTTAGGAATTCAAATAATTAAATGTTTTTTTACACTAAGAAATGAAAAAAACGAAATTAGAAAAGATATATTCGATTTGCTAGTGATATTAGGAGTGTCAATAGGTATTTTTTATATTTCATATACATTAGTAGTGGCAAATAATAATCGATTACAGGATTTATCTAGAAGTTCATTAGTTGTACTTTTGTATGTAGAAGTTTTATATTTATTTAAGCGAATCGTGAAAAAAATAAGCGTTTTGGAGCAGGTAAGATTTTTAAAGCAAGGCACTTTGAGAGATGTTGCTTGCGAACATAAATTTAAGCTTATGTTGGCTCCAATTTGTTACTTTTCCTATGTGATATTAGTGTCAGGGATATTTGAGGTATATTTCACTAATATTTCTGAATGGGATTTTTCCATAAAGGCTTTTCTACAACCGGCATGTATAGTTTTTGGATTGAGTATAATATGCTTTCTTGTTTTGTCCTTATTCATTAAAGAATGCTTATTTTACCGTTTCTTTATGTTCTTGTGTATGACTCTTATTATGTCATATGTGCAGGCTAATTTTTTGAATGGACGTATATTCTTAAAAGGTAATTATCTTCAATCTAGTTGGTTTACTATTATTTTTAATACGATGTTTTGGATAATAGGTATAACTTATTCCATGTTTACTAATATTACAAGAAGAAAAGTTAAAGTGGTTCAATATGTAGTACTATTTCTTTTACTTATTCAAATTCCTGTATTACCAATATTGGTATTAAAGAATAGGATGAATCCAACTCGAATAGAATATGAACTAGATGGTTCAGAGCAATTTGAAATAGGAAGCGAAGAGAATGTAGTAGTTTTCATATTAGATGCCTTTTATTCAGGATATTTTGATTATTTTTGTAGCAATAATCCTGAGTATGCAGAGATTTTCTCTGATTTTATTTATTTTGATAATGCTAATTCCAGAGCTTGTAGTACAGCATTTTCTATGCCAAGTATACTAACGGCCAAAGATATTGACTACACAGTACCTTTACAAGAGTCAAATGCTAATAATTGGAAAAGTGATACCGCTACTTTTTTTTACAATACTATGCATGATAATGGTTATACAGTAAATTTGTATACAGATGGTGCAATATATAGTGGTGGCGCTGAAAATATGATTGGAAAGATAGATAATATAAAAAAAGCAGATTTTTTATATAATTCTACTAGTTGGGAAGCCTATAAAGGATTGCTTAAATTATCTTTATTTAAAGTTGCACCGTTTTCTTTAAAAAATTTACTATGTATTTCTGATTCAAGTGAGCTGAATGTTGGCTTAGATAATGAGGAGTTGATTAATATAGTAGATATGCAAGAGGCTCCAGGTGAAAGAATTGCTTTTTATAACAATGAGTATTTTCATTTATTGAATAATGGGCTACATACAGAAAAATATAAGAAATGTTTGGTGGTTCAACATTTATTTGGGATGCATGAAGCATTTGAACCTTTGAGCACAATAGACTATCCAGAACATATTCAAGATGATGGTGGAAAAGCGCTAATTGGGTGTTTGACCATAATAGATCAATATATGAATGAATTGAAGAAAAATGGGATATATGATACCACGACAATTATCATAACAGCAGATCATGGTTTAGCTTCGTTTAATGCCAATAGTCCAATTATGTTTATAAAACCTCCTCATAGAAGAGCTGAAGGCTTAGAAATCAGCAATGCGCCGGTCGATGTTCAAATGGATATTTTACCAACAGTCTTAGATTGTTTGAATCAAGATATCCCTTCGTATTATGAAGGTTTATCTATGTTAAATATCGATGAGAATATGGAGCGAGCAAGAATCACTAGAGCATTTGAATATTCCGATAGATTTCCCAAAGCAAAGAAATGCAATGGGATGGGAGATTCGATAATAAACTATTACCAAGAATATATTTATGTAGGAGACATAAAAGACTATGATTTTGATAAGTGTGAGTATCAGGAGTATCCAATTGTTGACTATTGGTGGTAGAGTATGAAAAAAACAAGTGAAATCCAAAATGAATATAAGAATCTTACAGAAAAAGATTACACTGCATTTATAAAGGAATACGAAGTCGATGAACGTGCCGCTATAAAGAAGATATGCGATACGGTTCGTAAAAAGCAGGATGCATATGAGCGTGAGATAGAGCGTATGAAGGTAATGTT
>DCHQ01000032.1:4687-6417 GCA_002314855.1 Lachnospiraceae bacterium UBA1748 | reverse complement strand
GTAGGAAGAGGTCCTCTTGCAGGTCCAGTAGTAGCTGGTGCAGTAATACTTCCGAAAGATTGTAGTCTTTTATATCTAAATGATTCTAAGCAACTCTCCGAAAAAAAGAGAGAAGAGCTTTATGATAAGATAATGGAAGAGGCTGTGGCGGCAGCAGTAGGTGAGGCCAGTCCAGCAAGAATCGATGAGATTAATATTCTTCAGGCTGATTATGAAGCTATGAGACAGGCTATTTCCAAGTTGTCAGCGAAACCAGATTTACTACTTAATGATGCTGTGAAGATTCCAGGAGTAGACATTAAGCAGGTTGATATAATCAAGGGCGATGCGAAGAGTGCAAGTATCGCAGCAGCAAGCATAATAGCCAAGGTTACAAGAGACAGAATGATGGTGGAATACGATAAGCAGTATCCAGAGTATGGATTTGCATCTAATAAGGGCTATGGTTCAGCAGCACATATAGAAGCTTTAAAGAAGTATGGTCCGACACCTATTCATCGAAGAAGCTTTATATCTAATTTTGTTTAATTTATTCTAAAACTGTATGAGGGGTTAATCATGAATGCTGTTGTTGGCGTTAATCAAAATCAAATAATTGACAACTACTCATACAAAGAGTCAGTGAGAAGTGAAGGTAGTGAAACACTGCCTGGGCTTAGTGCTGGCTCATCTATTACAGGTAAAATTACTTCATTAAAGGGTGATACTGCAACAATAGATGTTGCGGGACAAAAACTTGATGCCAAGCTTGATGGAAGTATGAACCTTCGTGAAGGTCAGACAGTGACCTTTACTGTCAGACAGACAGGTGATCAGTCGGTCACTTTATCTCCGTTATACACTAATATGAATACTGAAGGTATGGCGTCCAAAGCACTTAGTGCAGCAGGCCTGCCTATAACTGATCAATCACTGGAAGTGGCCACTACCATGATGGAGAAAGGGCTAAGTATTGATAAGAATGCGCTTGCTGATATGGTACATATCACAGATATGTTTCCTAGTCAGGACATTTCTAAACTGGCTGAGATGCAGCGATTTGGTTTGGATATCAATGAAAACACATTGGTTCAGTTTGATGCTTTTAAAAACTATGAGAATCAGATAACAGATGGATTAACTAAGATAATGGATTCTATTCCATCTACTATTAATGATTTGATTAATAATGGAGCGACTGCAGATGGAGTTAAGCTTCTTACCAATGTAATTGGAACTATTACTGATAGCACGGCTAGTCAGATGGATGCCAGTGTAGTTCAGGGCATGGGTGAAACAGGAGAAAGTCTTCTTAGGGAAAAACAGGTTATAACAGAAGATATGGTACTGGCAGCAAAGCAGGAGCTTGATCCAGATGTAGATGCTTTAGTTAGCCAGGCAGGGAAGGAAAGCGTAGCAAGTCAGGAAGCTTTTGAAGCGACAGTACGAGTTCCAGGCCAGGAAGCTGAGAAGATAAATATTGATATAGAGAATAAAGTGGCTGATGCATGGAAGGTTATGGATAATTCGGACAAATCAGCGATGGTAGATGTTCTAAAACAGTCCGGCTTAACGGATAGTGAAGCAAAATTCCTCTTAAGTGATAATGCTAATGCGTCGGATTTCTTAAGGGCAACAGCTGATTTACTTAGAACGGATAGTCTTCCAGATTCAATGCGTGAGATGATACAGTCAAATGATTTTGGAAATATTATGAAGAGTCAAATGCAGGCTCAGTGGCTTTTATCACC
>DCHQ01000032.1:765-4490 GCA_002314855.1 Lachnospiraceae bacterium UBA1748 | reverse complement strand
CTCAAAATGAATGGCTCAGAAGCAACAGGTGATCTATTTGTTTATACTAATAAAAAGAACCTCGCTGAAAAGGAAGGTAATGTAAGTGCCCTTCTCCATCTTGATATGAAGAATCTTGGCCCCATAGATGTATACGCTTCTCTTAGTCCAGGTAATAATGTATTTACGAAGTTTTATCTCCCCGATGAGTCGATGATTGATTTTATTAATGACAACATACATATTTTGAATGAACGACTAGAAGGTCGGGGTTATTCAATTAAGGCTGAAGTTACAAAAAATGATGGGAATGGTATAAGGCCAGATAATCCAGGTAAGATTGGTCAAAAAGATGAAGGCAAGCGAGTAACAGAACGTATGATATCAAAGATTAGTTTTGATGCGTTAGCATAGGTAGATTAATGGCAGATAATAATTATAAAAATAATGATAATAAAGAAAAAAGAAAACAGGCAATAGCTCTTGAGTATGATCCTAATGATGCAGCGCCTAGAGTTATAGCATCAGGAACAGGTCGTATTGCTGAGAAAATCCTGGAGAAGGCCAAGGAAGAGAATGTGCCAGTACATACTGATGGAAAGCTGGCAGATACACTTTCAAGACTGGAAATAGGCGATATGATACCTCCAGAGCTCTATGAAGTAGTGGCAGAAATACTCGTGTTTGTTGATGCAATGGATAAAATAAGAGCTAAGGCAGGTGGAAAGATTTAGTTTTCGTATTATTATGTAGTACTACTTTGGGAGGTTACTTGAGTAATTGGTTAATAAGAGAGTAATTGGTGATGATATTGAACTTGAATGTGTGCGATATTTAATGGAGCATGGAGTAAAGCGAATTGAGAAAAATTATCGTTGCCGATTAGGTGAGATAGATATCATAGGTTATGATGAAGAGTATCTGGTTTTCTTTGAAGTAAAGTACAGAAAGAGCACGACGAGCGGATGGGCTGAGTCAGCAGTAGGATATTCCAAACAGCTTCAAATATGTAAAGTATCTGACTTCTATAGGCTAAATAGACATATATCCGAGGATACACCTATGAGATATGATGTTTTAGCAGTCAATGATAAAGACGTTATGTGGTACAAGAATGCTTTTGATTATATTGTCAGATAAATATTTACCATAAAAATAGAAGTGATTTTCGTATCTTATATGTAAGACTCATTATAGGGGAGATTTATATTATGGATCATAAAGAAAAATGCAGGGTATTAAAGGGCGTAAGAAAACAGATTGCTGATAAACTTGGAATTGATTTGCATCAAACAGAGTGTACATATGAAGGTGAATGTAGTGGAACCTGTCCTAAATGTGCCAAAGAAGAAAAAACGCTTAATAAAGCATTACTTAGTGGTGCTGTTATAGCTTCATCAATAGCATTATGTGCATGTAATGTTACGGCTGATGTTGACAGTACTGATAAATCTGATAAAGATAAGAGTTCCAAGAAAAGTGAGAGCAAAGGAAAAAGTGGTAAGACAAAGAACTCTAAGAAGGCTAGTGGAAAACTAGCTTCACTATTTGGACTAGGAGAAGATGGAACAGGCACAGAACCAGAAGAAATAGCTGGCGATGAGGTTTATGCTCCATATGACTATGATGGAGGCCTGGACTATATTGATGACGGTGGTGATATAGAAGAGCTTGCAGGAGATGTTGCTATGGCAGCATGGACCTATGATGAACTTTGTATGGCGGCAACTAATTACTGCGGGGCTCCTATATGCGAGGTTGATCATGAGGATGATGATGGCAATGTTATTATTCATTGTTATGAAATAGTAGATAATGGTGATGAAATTCACACTGCCACGGTTGATTGGCTTACTGTCAATCCGTTTACAACTGAGGCCACTAATTTTATGGGCGAGACAGTGTATCTTAATGAATATATGTAATTGAGGATGATATATGTCTTCACAGTTTTTAGTACAGGTTATTAATAGGCATAGAATGACAGTGGACGGCAAGGGCGTAACTACCCTTGTCGGCCTTTTTGGTTGTCCACTTAAATGCAAACTTTGTATAAATAAAAATGTATTATCTGAAAATAAGTTCAGAAGAATGACTCCAGAAATGTTATGGAATGAACTTTCAATAGATTACTGTTATTATCTTGCTTCTGGAGGCGGTATAACTTTTGGAGGAGGTGAAAGCCTTCTTCACGCTGGGGCAATAATTGAATTTGTTAAAATATTGCCAACAGGAGTTAGTGTTAATCTGGAAACTTCGCTTAATGCTCCTATTAGTGACAAGTTGTTTCTGGAAACTGTTGATTCGGTTCTTGAAACCGGCGGTGAATTAATAATAGATATAAAATCACTGGATAAAGATATATATAAATCATACACAGGTCTTGATAATGGCAAGGTCCTAAGAAGACTGGAAATGCTACTTGAAAATGGTTACCAGGATAAATGTCAAATCAGGGTACCAGTTATTCCAGAAGTCAAAGATATGTCTATAGCCGAGAAGGAAGCAACTTCTATAGAAAAAATGGGATTTAATAATATAGACTTATTTTATTACATAATAAGAGATTATATGATTGAAAAGTAGTGAGCTTTTTGAATAGGATAGGAAATAATGAAACTGCTTAAAATAGATAAAAATGAGAAATCAGGCTTTTTGAAAAGCTATACATTTACTTATGAAAATAAGCTTGGGAAAGAGAAAAAGTATGAAATAGTCAGTCATCATGAGATAAACAGTCCTGATGATATAGGCGAAAAGCTTAGTGGCATATCTATGGTATGTATTAGGGATGGTAAATTATTACTTCTTCGTGAATTTCGAATGGGCGTTAATCAGTATGTGTACAATCTGTGTGCAGGTATGGTTGAAGCAGGTGAGAGCATAGAAGAAGCTATGAGCCGAGAACTATACGAAGAAACAGGTCTACGCATAAAAAGGGTTATTGATATATTGCCAGATAGTTTCGCAGCTGTAGGAATATCAGATATTGTAAATAAAATAATCTTTCTTGAAGTTGAAGGGGAGATTGAGGATCATACATCGGCCAATGAAGAAATAGAAGCTGCATTTTACAGCAAAGATGAGGTGACGAGGCTCATTAATACAGAAAAATTCTCAGCTAGAGCCCAGATATGTGCATACTTTTTTATAAAAGGAATGCTAGGCATATAATTTTAACTAAAATATACTAGCGGTATATAGACATATATTTGAAAAAGAACAAAAATGTAGTATAATAATCGCTGATTGTAAAATTAGACGGAGGAAGTATTGATGACATTATTCGAAGAGTTACAGGAGAGAGGTCTTCTTGCTCAGTTAACAGATGAAAATGAAATTAAAGATCTTATAAATAATGGTAAAGCTACATTCTATATTGGCTTTGATCCAACTGCAGATTCCCTTCATGTAGGTCATTTTATGGCTTTATGTCTTATGAAGAGAATGCAGATGGCAGGTAATAAGCCTATCGCACTTATTGGTGGTGGTACAGCTCAGATTGGTGATCCATCTGGTAAGTCAGATATGCGTAAGATGATGACTAATGAGACTATTCAGCACAATGTAGAGTGCTTTAAGAAGCAGATGGCCAAGTTCATTGATTTTGGTGAAGGTAAGGCTATGCTTGTTAACAACGCTGACTGGATTATGGATATGAACTATATCGAAGTTCTTCGTGAGGTAGGTCCACACTTCTCAGTAAACAATATGCTTAGAGCGGAGTGCTACAAGCAGCGTATGGA
>DCHQ01000032.1:0-727 GCA_002314855.1 Lachnospiraceae bacterium UBA1748 | reverse complement strand
TTCCTTGAGTTCAACTATATGATTCTTCAGAGTTATGACTTCTACAAGTTATTCCAGGATTACGGCTGTAATATGCAGTTTGGTGGAGATGACCAGTGGTCGAATATGCTTGGTGGTACAGAGCTTATCAGACGTAAGCTTGGTAAGGATGCATATGCTATGACTATCACACTTCTACTTAACTCAGAAGGTAAGAAGATGGGTAAGACAGAGAAGGGTGCTGTATGGCTTGATCCAGAGAAGACTTCACCATATGAGTTCTACCAGTACTGGAGAAATGTAGGAGATGCGGATGTACTTAAGTGCATTAAGATGCTTACATTCCTTCCAATGGAAGAGATTAGAGCAATGGAAGGCTGGGAAGGTGCACAGCTTAATGAAGCTAAAGATATCTTAGCATATGAACTTACTGCACTTGTTCATGGCGAGGAAGAAGCTAAGAAGGCTAGAGAAGCTAGTAAGGCATTATTCGCAGGTGGTGCTAATAGCGAGAACATTCCTACTACAACACTTGAAGATGCAGATTTCACAGATGGAAGCATTGACCTTATCTCAATTATGGTTAAGGGTGGCCAGGCTACTAACCGTGGTGATGGTAGAAGAACTATTGAGCAGGGCGGTGTATCTGTTAATGGTGAGAAGGTTACAGATGTTAAGGCCACTTACTCTAAGGATGCTTTCGCTGAAGAGTTCATGGTAAAGAAGGGCAAGAAGAGCTTCATGAAGT
>DCHQ01000072.1 GCA_002314855.1 Lachnospiraceae bacterium UBA1748 | reverse complement strand
TCTGAGTACCAAGCTTATCCTCTACGCCCTTGAACTTCTCAAATGCCCAACGAGCGAACTTAATAACTACATAATCTCCGTCTGGAACATACTTATCAAGTGTACCATACTTACCACACTCAATATCCTTAAGTGTAAGTCCTGTTGCAAGCATAGCTGATACTAAAGCGATAGGGAAACCTGTTGCCTTAGAAGCAAGTGCTGAAGATCTTGATGTTCTTGGGTTAATCTCGATAACTACTACTCTACCTGTCTGTGTATTACGAGCGAACTGTACGTTAGTACCACCGATAACCTGTACCTTATCTACAATCTTATATGCCTGTCTCTGGAGTTCCTTCTGAACGTCTTCTGGAATTGTAAGCATAGGAGCCGAACAGAATGAATCACCTGTATGAACACCAACAGGGTCAATGTTCTCGATGAAACATACTGTAATCATGTTTCCTTCGCAGTCTCTTACAACTTCGAGCTCGAGCTCTTCCCATCCACCAATGTACTCCTCTACAAGTACCTGGCCAACGAGTGAAGCCTGGAAACCTCTCTCTGCAACAACCTTAAGCTCTTCCTTGTTATATACGATACCACCACCAGTACCACCCATTGTATATGCTGGACGAAGTACTACTGGATAACCAAGCTTATCTGCTATAGCAAGAGCTTCATCTACATTATATGAAATCTCAGATGCTGCCATCTCGATACCAAGCTCATCCATTGTGTTCTTGAACTCGATACGGTCCTCACCACGCTCGATAGCATCAACCTGAACACCGATAACCTTTACACCATACTTATCAAGGATACCTGCCTTGTAAAGTGACTCACAAAGATTAAGTCCTGACTGTCCTCCGAGGTTTGGAAGTAAAGCATCTGGTCTTTCCTTCGCAATAATCTGCTCTAATCTGTTTACGTTAAGTGGCTCGATGTATGTTACATCAGCTGTCTCTGGGTCTGTCATGATTGTAGCTGGATTGGAATTCACAAGTACAATTTCATAACCAAGCTTCTTTAAAGCCTTACATGCCTGAGTTCCTGAATAGTCGAACTCACAAGCCTGACCGATAACTATTGGACCAGATCCAATAATCAATACCTTGTTGATATCTGTTCTCTTTGGCATTTTTTCTCCTCCTCAAAAAAAAACTATTCATTAAATAAATCAATGAATAGTTAACCTACCAAATATAAATCAAATAGAGAAATGGAAACAGTGCCCATCACTTTAACTGCTGTCCCTTTATGAAGTTCTTGTACCATGCAATTCTTCATTGTCATTTCTCCCTAAGACTTAACTTTTTATATAATAGTTTATCAACTAATAAAATGCAAGTTATTTTGCATATAAAATTATACAAAATTTCTCGCCCAGAATCCACTAAATATTGTTGAATTAATAATCGCCCACACAATATATGATATAACAGGCTACTTACTCTGCTTATACTGGCACAGAAGCTATCAACATTTGATATATAATATCCCGGTCAACATCAAATGGCCAGTCGATTAATGCCAGATTAACATCTATATAGCTATACTCATTAATCCTTCTCTGTATATCAAGTATGCACTGATGTGCGCCTTCTACTGCGCCATTAGTTCCAGCTCTTCCCTGCTCAGCACCTATAATAATATGCTTACCAGCAATATCAAAAAGTCTGTCGTTAAAAGACTGTATAATTCTATTATTCTGACCAGATATATACTGGTGCACTCTTTTATCGTGCTGTCCTAATGCACTTTCGTAAGCCTCCCACATCCACGCCAGCATGTTATTGACCTGGGAGTGAACACCTACGCATACCACACTATCATAGCTATTAGTCGTAAATGGAATATCAGGACAGGCATTTGTATACATATCTTCTATTAAAGAAATATATCTATCAGCAAAAGCTTCCATATTGAATCGATTCATGTTAAAAGCTATATAATCCTGGACCTCTTCGCATAGCTTCCTATATGAATCATCGGATATACCAAGAATATCTCCATATATATAAGTAACGTTATCTAGTCCACTAGCTAGCGAGTTATCCGGCAACTCTCTATCAAAAAGTGTAACCTTATCAAAATGTCTGGACATCTTAGCAATATCAATATCATTGCACTGACCAGCTCCAACTATAAGCACACTGCCAGTAGGGCACTCTTCTATTATAATGTCAGTGAGTTCTCTTCTATACTGCTGCCATTTATCATATGCGCCTGGAATATTCGTAAGTTCTTTTAACTGGTCGTAAAGCGAAATATTCATAAGTCTCACATCAACCCATTCCGCGGCATCCAGAACACAATATATATATAAAAGCTAGCAAAAAGAAAAATCCTATAACAGCAAGTACAATAACTGCTATATATAACCACATAAGCACCTTGCCAAATACACTGTTAGGATATTTAACTCTTACAAGAATCATGAGTGTCATTGCCACAATAAATGATGCAACGCTTACTGAGCTTGCTATATGGTCAAAAACATCATAAATATCATAATTGATATTATGAACAAGTTCCATTAATGCTGCCAGAACTGAAGGAACAGCAAAAAAGCATAGCACGGAAATAATACATAATATATTGGCGCTCTTTTTATCCTCTGGACTTATATATTTTTTATTCACCTGATTCTGAGGTGGTACATTCTGAGCCTGCTGCCCTTGCTCTGGAAAATATGCCTTGAACTCCTGACCGTCTATATTAACAGTACCGTTTGGAATCATTTGATTATTCTGATTCTCTGTATTATCTTGATTCATATTCTGATTATTATCCATATCGATTTTCCTATCTTCCCTTTTTGTAAATCCTTAACATTGTTTATTATATAAAATGCTGCGTTATAAGTAAAAACATTTTTGCCTCTCTATTTATATTTATCTTATTTATTTGATTAATTGTTTTTAATATTTCCTGGTGTTAATATTAATTATTATGGAGGGAAGCTTAGTGTCTGCTGGAATTACCAAGGAACAATCTAGGATTATTAAAGGTGTTGCCATTTTATTAATGGTTTATCATCACCTTTTTCTTCTAACTGGTACAGCACCTAATGAAGCTCTTCATTTTTTTATTCCAGAATTCACTACTAAGCTGGCTTATTTCGGAAAAATCTGCGTAGGACTCTTCGCATTTATAACAGGCTATTCTTTATATAAATCTTATGACCGTATAAACTCTACTGCCACTGGCACTCGGAGCTTTACCTTAAATGCCTACGCTTATGCCTCAAAACATATACTTTCTTTATATGGTCTATATATTCTTTCCTTTATTATTATAGCTCCCATAGAATACCTGACTGGAGTAAATCCTCACTCTATATCCAGCATATCAGCCATTATTCATAATATTCTTGCCGTTAATCATATGATTCCTGGTTCATGGAATGCGCTTTCGACCTATGATGGCACTGTATGGTATTTACCATTTTATGCATCAATGCTTTTGTTCTTTCCTATTATCCATATGTTCTTTGAACTATTATTCGGTGAAAAGAACCGTAAGAAAATGGATATCTTAGTATCTATACTAATAAGCGGAATTGCTACTACGCTTGCTTTATTCTTATTTGTAATCCTTATACTGCTGCCATCACCTAGCTTATCAATTTTTGTATATGCCATAAAGCAGCTTTTGATGCCTTCATTTGCTGCCTGCATGTTTATTGGATACCTTTTTAGTCGATTCAGAATCTACGAGCGTATATGGGACAAATTACATAACAAGCATGTTCTACTTCATCTTATAAGCAGTATATTATCGTTAATTATCATCTTCGTAGTGCGCTCACTTCTTGCAGGCGACAATCCAGCGTATGCTTCCCTTGATTTTATTATGGTGCCAATTCTTGTAATGTCGCTGCTAACTATAATAGGTTATATTAAGCCCGTCGGTTTGGCACTTGGATTCCTTGGGAAGCATTCTACATTTATATGGTTCACGCATCTTCATTTTGTAGCGCTTCTTGGCCCAAAGCTTCTTAGCTTTATTCATATCCCTGTAGTGTACTATGTGGTTATAGTTCTTTTATCACTATTAACTTCAATAGTACTTACCTTTATTGTTAAGAAGGTTACCTCTCTACTATCTAAACCGGCCAATAATAAATGATAAATGACCACAACAAACCAATAAGTGCATAGATTAATACTATTATAAAATATATAATCAAACTAATAATACAAAAGGGGGACAACCATGATTAATGTAAAACTTGCTAATGAAGTACCTTTTAACAACAAAGTAGATTACTGTGTGGGTACTGGAAGAATGGGACTTGCACTTCAGAAAGAATATCTTGATCAGCTTGAGCTTGTTCAAAATGAAATCGGCTTCTCTCATATAAGAGGCCATGGTCTTTTTCACGATGATATGTCTATCTACCATGAATATGAGGTAGATGGCGAAACTATTGTTGAATACAACTTCACCTATTTAGACCTTGTAATGGATTCATATAGAAGGCTTGGTCTTAAGCCTTTCCTTGAGCTTGGTTTTATGCCTAAAAGGCTTGGTAGCGGCGACCAGGCCATCTTCTACTGGAAGGGTAATGTCACACCTCCTAAGAGCTATGATGCATGGTGTGATCTTGTATGTGCTACTCTTAGCCACCTTGCTGAGCGCTATGGTGAAGACGAAGTCGTTACCTGGCCTATAGAAGTATGGAACGAGCCTAATCTTCCTGGCTTCTGGAAGGATGCCGATATGGATGAGTACTTCAATCTCTTTAAGTACACCTTCAATGCTATCAAAGCTCTTAATAAGAACTACAAGGTAGGTGGACCTGCTATATGCGGCGTAGACGACGAACGCTGGATTCGCGAATTTATGACTTTCTGTAATAACGAAAAACTCGCAATAGACTTTGTGACAAGACATCACTACACAACCCTTGAGCACAAAATGGAAGGTCACTACTCTTACGCAAGACTTGAAGACGCTGATGAAAAATTCGACAATCTTCATACAACCAGAAATATCGTGGATTCTTTCGAATCATACAAGGGACTTCCAATACATATAACAGAATTCAACACATCATATACTCCTGACTGTGTTATTCATGATACCAACTTAAATGCAGCTTACATTGCAAGACAACTTTCACAGCTTGGTGATGATAATGCTTCTTATTCATACTGGACATTCGGTGATATATTTGAGGAGCGAGGCGTTCCTTACGCTCCATTCCACGGTGGTTTCGGAATGGTAGCTAACAGATGTATTCCAAAGCCAACATTCTACACCTTTAAGTTCTTCAAGCAGCTTACTGGTAAATGTATCCATAGAGATAAGAACAGCATCATAACTTATGACAATGCTGTCATAAGAGGCGCAGTTTGGAATCCACTTGAGGACGGCGGCGATGCTCTTCCTCTTTCATTTACTATTGATATGGATAAGGACTGCAGCATAATAACTCATACTGTTGATGAGAAGACATGTAACCCACTTAAAATATGGCATGATCTTGGCGAACCAAGAAGCCTGACAGATGCTCAGGCCGAGCTTCTTAGAAATGCCGCTAAGCCTCTCGTATCTTCTTCAAGATTAACCAGTGAAAATGGA
Organism: Lachnospiraceae bacterium UBA1748; assembly: GCA_002314855.1. Classification (GTDB taxonomy): domain Bacteria; phylum Bacillota; class Clostridia; order Lachnospirales; family Lachnospiraceae; genus NK4A136. Next base: position 7,832 of record DCHQ01000072.1, on the reverse strand, counting down.
AACATTAGTTTTGACGTTGCAGCAGAGCAGAATTCTGTAATCTATTTTGAGATTACTCCTTCCACTCTCACTCCTGACAGAGGATATAAATGTCCTAGCATTTAGTTAATAAAGGATACAAAAAGCCTGGGAACTAATCCCAGGCTTTTCTTAATTTTATCTATATATTCATTATTGATTAGGCTAAGCTGAAATAGCCTTTGTCTTCCATTTACCACTAAGATATCTGGCCACACATACTACTCCGGTAGTAACCCATGTAAGTGCTGTTGTTATCCATATACCCCAGAATCCTAAAATAGCTATTCTGGTGAATATCTGTGAATAAAGAATACGGCAAGCAACCTCACATATACCATTAATCATGGCAAACGCTGTATCACCGCATCCATTAAGCACTGCTCGTGGTATATAAATCATACCAAGTCCAAAATAAGCAAGCGATGTTATCCTAAGTGCTTTAGTTCCTATTTCAATGACCTCAGCAACATTTTCAACAGACTCATCGAAGAATAATCCAATAATATTAGAACCAAACAGGTAAACAACTGGAAGCATTGCAAGGCTGAATATAATAACCATAATAACAGCCTTTCTATAGCCTTCCTTAACCCTATCTATCTTACCGGCTCCCATATTCTGGCCTGAGTAATTGGTAAGTGCAATACCAAGAGATCCATAAGGCTGATGAATAATCTGCTCTATTCGACCAGTAATACTGTAGGCAGCCATAACAGTTTCACCGAAGTGATTAACTACGCCCTGAAGTACCATACATGAAACGGCAATAGTTGAGTTCTGCACAGCTACTGGAACACCAATCTGGAATGATTTACGAATAAGTACGCTATCAGGCTTAAGCTGTTCTAATGTCAGCTTGAAGTATGGGAACTTGATATACGCATATATTAATGATGCTACTGCTGACACTGCCTGAGATATAACTGTTGCAAACGCAACACCAAATACTCCCATACCATACGCTCTTACGAATAAAAGATCAAGAGCAATATTAACTATACTTGATAAAATCAGGAAGTATAATGGAGTCTTTGAATCACCAAGAGCTCGGAGTATACATGAAACACCATTGTAAAGTGATACCATTACAATGCCAATGCACGAAACCTTAAGATATATGGTGGCATCAGGAAGGATTGTTTCTGGAGTTTGAAGTATTAACAGAACCTTCTCTGCAAAAATATACCCTAGCACACTGACAACTAAGGATGTTGATATAAGAACATAACCAGCATTGGCTATGGCCTTACGTACTCCTGATTCATTGCCCATTCCAAAATACTGAGCAACTATTACGCCTATACCAGTCGCAAGTCCAGCGGCTAGCGAAAAAAATAAGAAGTTGGTAGAACCACATGTTCCTACTGCCGCCACTGCGTTTGGTCCCACATAATTACCTACAACCAGTGAATCTATGATATTGTAAAACTGCTGAAAAAGATTACCTATAAGAAGAGGTATCGCGAATAACAGAATATGCCTTGTAGGGCTTCCTGTTGTCATATCTGTTCCATTTTTGTTACTCATAATATAAATCCTCTTAATCCTTGAATACTAACACTCTTTTTTATCATTTTTTGCTTACTTTTCAATCGTTCATTGTACAAAATCCTATTATAATACTCATTTCTTGGTTTACTATTCATTTTTTACCGCTTATTTATCATATATTGTCATATCCGCGTATGTATATTGACTAGAACTGCCCATTTTTTTATTCTTAAAAACATGAAAGGATGGATAATTAATGAAAAAGAAAGACGAACAAGCCTTTTTTCAAGGTCATTTATTAGAAATAAATCCGAACATTATATTACCTAATTTATTTGCAACTAATTTCCCACTGCACTGGCATCGCTTTGTAGAAATACTCGCATTGCCTGCTGATGCTCAGTTAACAAAATTACCTAAGGTTCAGGTCAATCAGGAAGTATATGTTATGAATCCTGGTGATGTTGTATTTGCATGGTCTGGTGAAATCCATTCCATCTCTGATAATGACGACCAACAGTTAATAGGTTTGCAATTTTCTGGTACTCAGTTAAATGAGCTTCAGGATTTTGCCCAGTATATACCTCTTTTTAGAACTTTTCATCATATAAAGATGGATGAGCATCCTGAACTTTCCGAGCATTTATTTGTTCATATAAAGATGATGATTTCTGCCAAGCTTGAAGGCAAGCCATTCTGGGGCGTAGAAGCCATGATTTCTATGTATGAGATGTTTATCGCATTTGGTAATTATATTAGAAACAATATGGTTATCGAGGCTGAGGATAAAACAGAAACTGCAAGCTACTTCCAGAAGGTTATGATAGCTTGTAACTATATTATTGATAACTGCGAACAGACTCTCAGTCTCAAGGAAGTCGCTGATTATGTTGGCTTTAGTGAGTGCTACTTCTCTAAGCTTTTCAAAAAGGCTACCAAGATTAATTTCGTAGAGTATGTTACTATCCAGCGTATCAAGCAGGCTCAGGCTCTTCTTGTTGATAGCACTATTCCTATTACAGAGATTGCTTACAAGGCTGGCTTTAAGAGTATTTCAACCTTTAACCGAGTATTCAAGGAATACAGAGGCTGCTCCCCTACAGAATATCGTAAGTACTTCGTTAAATAACAATAACCGCGCAGTATACAATAAAGCCGTGACACACGTCACGGCTTTTATTATGCTTCGGATTAATTTTTACGTTTTAATATTAGTTTTATGTGTGTAGTATCCTTTAAATCAATATCAAAGGTATCCTTAACATTTTTACCAATAAACGGAAGAACGAACAGCTCCTTACTGACTATTTCGTATTTATTAAGATCTAGCTTACTAAGAAGTAGTGTTTCATCTAGTGGCAAATAGTTCTCTCTAACCTCTCTGTCCCAGTTTAATCTGTAGCGGTATTTAAGCAGGAAATGAATAAGCCTTCGTTTATCCTCTATACTGCCCCATACCTCTTCAAAATCCTGAAGTGGCCCGGCATATTCTGCCTTAGCTCTTATCTTAGCCTCATCCTCTGGATTACTTTTACTATCATGTACATTGCAGAGCATATCCCTAATAATAATATATTTGCATCCAGTATTATTAAGCGAATTCCAAAAAGACTCTATTTGCTGCGAGGTGCAATAGCTGTATACTTCATGAAGGACACTACTTAAGTTAATTGCAGCATTTCTGGTATCAATGGACTTATCTATTACAGGAAGTGTATCAATAAAAAACTTGCCATTAGGTATATCAGCCCGGGCAATATCAATCATATCCTTATTCATATCAATGCCTACAAGCTGTAAATCAGGCTTTTGGCTACGAACCTCCTTAAGAAGGCTTCCATCCGCACATCCAAAGTCAATAAGAGTATCAGTGTCATCCAGAATATCCATGAAAAACACTTTATCAGCCAGTGCCTTCTGCATCTCTGTGTTGTATGTTTCCAGACTAGTTATATTATTCAAATCCGCCTCCATAAATCAAATTATAATAGTTCTTCTGGTCTATCTATTATCATAGTAGCTCCATGCTCTACCAGAAATTCTCTGGTTCTAAAGCCCCATGTTACAGCAATGCAGTCAATCTCAGTATTTCTTGCTGTCATAAGATCCACATCAGAATCACCAATATATACACATTTATCCTTGAGGATTCCATAATGCTCTATTACCATATTTGTCATATCAGGCGCAGGCTTTCTTGCTATGCCATCCTGGTCGCCAAGAGCCATATCGAAGCAGCCTGCAAAATATATATCACACAGATCCCTTACTGCTTCTACGCGCTTATTGGATACAACAGCGACTATCTTTCCCTGCTCTCTTAATTTATGTATGACTTCTACAATACCTTCATAAGGCCTTGTCGTAATATTGGAATGCTCATTATAATAAGCTACCAGTTCTGTAAATAGCTGATTTAATACGTCCCCAGCCACGCCATCAGGTAAGCTAAGTTCTAACGCTCTTTTTAGCCCATTACCAACAAAAGACTTCACTTCGTCAACAGTGCGCCTAGGATATCCATGTATATCCAAAACATAGTTAATAGCACCTGCTATGTCATCAATAGTATTTAGTATGGTGCCATCCATATCAAAAATGTATAATTCCTTATCGCTTAACATCTCTAAAACTCCATATCACCAATCAAATGGCCTGCTTCGACCGATTTACGAATAAAGTTTTCCTTGGAATAATTCCACAAAACTTCTGAACCTTTAGCAGTATTCTTATTACGCCCAAACACCTGACTAACAGCTATTCCATGCTCTAACCACGATAAACCACCAGAGCTGTGATTTAGCATGGCTGGCTGTATGCAATCCATACTCCTTGCGAACCTAGCCTCCGCTGTTTCCTCTGCTTCAAATTCATCCCACAATTCTCGCATATATCGGCCTTGATCTTCTGGTAGCATCCCAAATAGTTTGTCTGCAGCTTCCAGCTCTCTCTGTCTCTGTGTTTCCTTACCAGCTTCATCATAACAATAGGTATCTCCAGAGTACACTTCAACTAAATCATGAATAAGTAACATTTCCATGGTCCTATACTTATCAATCTTTTCGTTGGAATACTCGCTAAGAAGCATGGTCATAATAGCCATATGCCATGCATGTTCAGCATCATTTTCCTTCCTAGAACCATCAGCAAGAGGTGTTTGCCTTATTATCTCTTTTTCCTTATCAATTTCTTTTATAAATGCAAATTGCTTATGAAGTCGATCCATATCTATATCTTTGTTGCTGTTCATATATACCACGCTTTCTTACTCCAATATATTCTTTGGAATAGCACCTGCCATCGCTTTATATGCCGCTGCACTTGGATGAAGATGATCGCCACTATCAAAGCCAGGTCCAAATGAATCGACATCTGACTTATCTCTTACTGCTTCATCAAAATCAATACATCCATCAAATATATCGCTGGTTCTAAGCCACTCATTAAATGCGTGTCTCAGCTCATCACGAAATGCTGCGTATGTCCTCCAACCCTTGATTGGAAGAAGTGTTCCAGAATAAACCTTAAGTCCTTTATTTCTGGCGCACTTAACATATATATCAGTTACGCCATCTATCATATCCTGACATGTTGGCAGGTCTGACATAGGCCTAAAGATATTAACATCCTCACCAACAGGATGAATAATATCATTAATTCCATGCTGAATAATAACTGCTTCTGCTCCAGCCACATCTGTTTCTCTGTTAAAACGCTTTTCTCCCTTGGCTCCATATGCTGCGTAGGTAATACAGTCATACTCCCTAAGTATTCTGGTGCCGCTAATTGCTCGTCTTATAACTGATACACTATCATATCCATCCTCATAGGTTCTTAGCATCAAATAATCAGGCCAGTCCTGGGCTGTAATAGAGTCGCCGTAGCAGATAAGTGCATGATTCTTATCCTCTGTATAAATATCAATGGTATCAAGAAAATAAAACCAGTTAGTTGATCTGCTACTATTAGGTGGAAGCTCACTTTCGTGGCTATAATCACCATATGCGAAAAAACCTTTAGATAATGGGCCTGTTATAAGAACTCCCGAGTTCATCCTAGTATACTCGCCAAGATAAATGGTAACCGAAACATTATCTCCCCTACTAAGTTCCATATCCACTTCATCACTTTGGACCTGACCGCCTGGCTCTACCACTACACTTTTACAGCCACCAAAGGTTATATCCTTAATAGTGCCGGCATCAACGCTTCTATCATCAATAGCCATGCCAACTGTTGCAGCAGATATCTTAATGGCTTCCTGCCCAGTTATATTAGAAAAATGGAACCTGAGTTTATTGCCATTAAAACATATTCTTACGGGATAACGAAGAGTAAGATCCTTGGCATAGGTTACAAGCTCTCTATCTGATATAGATGGTGCATTGCCCCAGCAAGCTACCCACTTCGTGTATTTCTGTTTTTCGTTCATGTCTTCTACCTTTTTTAAAAAGGCTTTTGCTCATACAAAGCAAAAGCCTTTAACACCCATTATTATTAAGCTTCTGTAATCTTTCTTGCTACATATACACCACTGGCTGATGCATGGGAAAGTGAATGTGTAACACCACTACCATCACCAATTATGTATAAGCCCTTATGCTTACTCTCAAGATTCTCATCAAGCTCTACCTCCATGTTGTAGAACTTAACTTCTACACCATATAAAAGTGTATCATCATTGGCTGTACCTGGAGCAATCTTATCAAGTGCATATATCATCTCAACAATTCCATCGAGTATACGCTTTGGAAGTACTAAGCTAAGATCACCTGGTGTTGCTGCAAGTGTAGGAACTACCATATTCTCGCTAAGTCTCTTCTGATTACTACGTCGGCCTCGAACTAAATCGCCAAATCTCTGTACAATAACACCACCGCCCAGCATGTTACTAAGTCTGGCAATACTCTCACCATACCCATTACTATCCTTGAATGGCTCGGAGAAATGCTTTGCTACAAGAAGAGCAAAGTTTGTATTATCAGTTCTCATTTCAGGATTCTCAAAGCTGTGTCCATTAACAGTAACAATACCATTGGTATTCTCATTAACAACACTACCATATGGATTCATACAGAATGTTCTGACATTATCTTCGAACTTTTCTGTTCTATATACTATCTTACTTTCGTAAAGCTCATCTGTTAAATCAGAGAAGATAACTGCTGGAAGCTCAACTCGTACACCAATATCCACACGATTAGACTTAGTTGGAATATCAAGCTCCTTACATACGCTTTCCATCCACTTACTTCCGCTTCGTCCAACTGATACTATACATTTTTCACATGCGAAGCTACTATCGCCTGTCTTAACAATGTATCCTGTATCTGTCTTCTCAATATGCTCGATAGGAGTATCAAAATGAAACTCGACCTTGTCCTTAAGCTCTGCGTATAGATTCTCAAGAACGATGTAGTTGATATCTGTTCCAAGATGTCTTACTGAAGCATCAAGAAGCTTAAGCTTATTCTGCATGCATACCTTCTTCAGGCTTGTACCAGCTGTGGAATACATCTTGGTACCCTCACCACCATGAGTAATATTAATCTCATCAACATACTGCATGAGGTCCATAGCTTCTTTTTTACCTATATACTCATAAAGGGTTCCACCAAAGTCATTGGTCAGGTTATACTTTCCATCAGAAAAAGCTCCTGCTCCACCAAAACCGCTCATTATCGAACAGCTTTTACACTTTATACAGCTCTTAACCTTATCACCATCAATTGGACATTTTCTCTTATCAAGTGCATGCCCCGCCTCAAATACAGCTATTTTAAGATTGCTATTCTGCTTTACTAATTCATACGAAGCAAATATACCACCTGGGCCTGCTCCAACAATTATTACATCATAATTCATTACTAACCCTCCGTACCTTAATGCGCTCTCGCACCCTGTATATTATACCACATTAGTAACGATTGTTCACTAGGCATAAAAAAGCCGGTACAAGTTACTTGTACCGGCTTTAATTATTTGTATATTCTTACAAATGTTTACTAATTAGCAAACACCCTGAGCGAGCATAGCGTCAACAACCTTTTCGAAACCAGCGATGTTAGCACCAGCAACGTAGTCTGTCTTTCCGCCTACTGTCATGTCATATCTCTTAGCTGCATCTGAGATGTTAGCGTAGATAGTTTCCATGATTCCTTTAAGTTTTCCGTCAACTTCTTCAAATGTCCAAGAAAGTCTTTCTGAGTTCTGGCTCATTTCAAGAGCAGATGTAGCAACACCACCAGCGTTAGCAGCCTTACCACCTACGAAGAGTACACCATTCTCCTGAAGATACTTTGTAGCGTCAAGAGTTGTAG
>DCHQ01000030.1:55289-55696 GCA_002314855.1 Lachnospiraceae bacterium UBA1748 | reverse complement strand
TCTCACTTAAGAGTGTTCCAAAGCATACAAGAGTATTCGAAATTAATGGTCCTATGTTCTTCGCAGCAAGTGAGAAGTTTATGACAGTCACAGATGATACAGAAGAGGATGTACTCGTAATTCGTATGCGTAGCGTTCCTGCCATCGATGCAACTGGACTTCTTACACTTGAAAAGATTCTTGATAAGTGTGAAAAGAATAATATTAAGGTTGTGTTCTCTCATGTTAATGAGCAGCCAATGAAAGCACTTGAAAAGGCTGGTATTGTTGAGAAAATCGGTGCTGAGAACTTCTGCAGTCATATCGATTTAGCTCTTCAGAGAGCAGCTGAGCTTGAAGGGCTTAGCGCTAATTAAAATAAAATAGTAGCGAAAAAATTGTAAAATTACCCTTTCTTATTATATAAT
>DCHQ01000030.1:45621-55197 GCA_002314855.1 Lachnospiraceae bacterium UBA1748 | reverse complement strand
TTTTTAGAAAAAGTTGCGGAGATTAACGACGTTGTTAATAGCTTTGCTTGGGGCTGGTTTGCTATCGGATTATTACTTGGTACTGGACTGGTTTGTACAGTTATTACCAAGTTTTTCCAGTTTAGTCACATTAAGCACTGGTGGTCTAAGACCATAGCAACTGTATTTGCCAAAGAAACACACAACAAGAACGAAGAGGGAGCTGTATCTCAGTTCCAGGCTCTTTGTACAGCTCTTGCAGCAACAATTGGTACAGGCAATATCGCAGGTGTAGCTGCTGCTATATGTGTAGGTGGTCCTGGTGCTGTATTCTGGATGTGGGTTGCAGCATTACTTGGTATGATGACTAACTTTTCTGAGAATGTTCTCGGTATATATTATAGACGTAAGAATGCTGAAAATGAGTGGTCAGGTGGTCCTATGTATTATCTAAGAGATGGACTTGGCTCATACAAGGGATGTAAGCAGATTGGTAAAATTCTTGCAGTTATATTTGCCTGCTTCGCAATCCTTGCTTCATTTGGTATAGGTAACCTTGGTCAGATCAATAAGATTACACTTAATATTGAGTCAGCATTTTTCTCAGGTATTAATGCTCCTACATTTGGTGGTGTATCAGTAGTTAACTGGATCATTGGTGTAGTTCTTATGATTGTAGGTGGATTCATCATCTTTGGTGGTCTTAAGAGAATTGCAGCAGTAGCAGAAAGAGTCGTACCATTCATGGCACTTGCATATGTACTTGGTGCACTCATCATTATGTTTGCTCATATTTCTACAATTGGTGCAATGTTCGCTTCAATCTTTAAGTTTGCTCTTGGAGCAAAAGCAGTAGCTGGTGGTGCAGCTGGTACAGCGCTTTCACTTGCTATCAAGAATGGTTGTAAGAGAGGTATCTTCTCTAACGAAGCTGGACTTGGTTCATCAGTTATGGTTCACTCTAACTCTAATGTTAAGGAGCCAGTTAAGCAGGGACTTTGGGGTATCTTCGAAGTATTTGCTGATACAATTGTAGTATGTACTATGACAGCTATTGTATGTCTTTCATCAGGATTTATAGATCTTACAACAGGTGCTCCAATAGGAGATGTTGATAGTGCAACACTTGTTGCTAAGGCTTTTGGTGCAATATTTGGTAAGCCAGGTGAGTGGTTCATCGCTGTAGCGGTTCTTCTCTTTGCGTTTACAACAGTTATGGGTTGGTCTCATTACGGTTCCAAGGCTGTAGAGTATCTCTTTGGTGTAAAGGGAGCCAAGGTATATAGAGTTATCTTTGTATTACTTATGATTTCAGGTGCGGTTATGACATCATCACTTGCTTGGGATATTTCCGATACATTCAACGGACTTATGATGATTCCTAACCTTATTGGTGTTCTTTCACTTACACCACTTGTATATAAGATTACAAGAAACTATGTACAGAGAAAGATTAAGAAGAATGAAGAAGGTGTTATGGAGATTACTCCAATGCTTTCTGCAATTCCAGAAGTTCAGGCTGAGATGGCTGAAGCAGTAGCCAGAGGCGAGGAATAAAATATTGTCCCTACTAGCTAGGGAAACTAATAGATTTAGTAATTTGGAAAAGAGTGATTCAATGATAAGAACAATGACTATAGAAGACTATGATGGAGTAAGAGCTCTCTGGATGACAATCAAGGGCTTTGCCATCAGAAGTATAGATGATTCTAGAGAAGGTGTGGATACCTTCCTTAGACGTAATCCTACGACAAGTGTTGTTGCAGAGGAAAATGGCGAAATAGTTGGTGCCATTCTTTGCGGACATGATGGACGACGAGGATGTTTTTATCATGTATGCGTGAGAGAGGATTACCGAAGACATGGTATTGGTAAGGCCATGGTTGTTCATGCGATGAATGCTCTTAGAGAAGAAAAGATTAACAAAGTATCACTCATAGCATTTACGCAGAATGATGTTGGTAATGCTTTTTGGAAGACAATAGGTTGGACAAAAAGAGAAGATCTTAATTATTATGACTTCACATTAAATGAAGCCAATATAATAGCATTTAATGAATAGGAGCGGTATGGATATGAGTAATATAAAGGTTATTGAAGGCGGCGTAACAGCAGCTAAGGGATATATGGCTGCATCAACAGCAGCGGGTATCAAGTACAAGAATCGTACTGATATGGCTCTTGTATACAGCGACACACCAGCTAAGGCAGCGGGTGTATATACAACTAACGTAGTTAAGGCGGCTCCAGTTCTTTGGGACAAGGCTATCACTGATTCTGAGCAGTTAGTTAGTGCAATAGTAGTTAACTCTGGTATCGCTAATGCATGTACCGGTGAAAAGGGAATGGCCATTTGCCAGAAGACAGGTGAGGCAGTTGCTTCAGTTATAGGTGGCGACGCTAAGTCAGTGCTTGTAGGTTCTACAGGTGTTATCGGTATGCAGATTAACGCTGACAAGATAGCAGCAGGAGCCATCGATTTACTTAGCAAGAAAGCTTATGGACTTGCAGCTGGTACAGAAGCATCCAAGGCTATTATGACTACAGATACTAAGAACAAAGAAGTTGCTGTACAGATTGAGATAGGTGGTAAGACAGTTACTATAGGTGCTATGTGTAAGGGTGCTGGTATGATTCATCCTAATATGTGCACAATGCTCGCTTACGTTACTTCTGATATTGCTATCGACAAGAAACTAATGCAGGAAGCACTTAGTGATGTTGTAGAAGATACATTTAATATGATCACAGTAGATGGTGATACATCAACTAATGATACACTTATACTACTTGCCAATGGTCTTGCTGAAAATCCAGAGATTACTACTAAGGATGAGAACTATCAGCTTTTCAGAGATGCTTTATTCTTTATCTGCGAATATCTTGCCAAGAAAATGGCAGCTGATGGAGAAGGTGCTTCTCATTTATTTGAGTGTCAGGTTGTTAATGCTAAGAACAAGGCTGACGCCAAGCTTATGGCAAGAAGCGTAGTTGGTTCTAATCTATCCAAGGCAGCTATCTATGGTAGAGATGCGAACTTTGGACGATTCCTTTGCGCTATGGGTTATTCGGGAGCTCAGTTCGATCAGAATGATGTGGAACTTTTCTTTGTCAGCAAGGCAGGAAAGCTTAAGGTATTTAAGTTTGGTGCCCCTCTTGATTTCGATGAGGAAGAGGCATTAAAGATTTTAGCAGAGGATGATATCACTATTTATGTTGATATGCATGAAGGTGATGCAGAGGCTACAGCATGGGGATGTGACCTTACATACGATTATGTCAAGATTAATGCTGACTACAGATCTTAGTATTGTAGGTTAGTGTCGCTTGATGGGAAGTATTTGTTTTGAAATAAATAGAAGTTTTTATATTAGGAGATAAATACAATGAATAACGAAGAAATGAACGGTTTATTATCAAAAGCAGAGGTCCTTATTGAGGCTCTTCCATATATCCAGAGATTTAATCGTAAGATTATTGTTGTTAAGTACGGCGGAAGCGCCATGGCTGATGAAGAATTACAGAAGAATGTTATCAAGGATGTAACACTTCTTAAGCTTGTTGGTTTTAAGCCTATCATCGTTCATGGTGGTGGTAAGGAAATCAGCAAATGGGTTGCCAAGGTTGGTAAAGAGGCTGAGTTTGTTAATGGACTTCGTGTTACTGATGCTGAGACCATGGAAATAGCTGAGATGGTACTTAACAAGGTTAATAAGAGACTTGTTACTATGGTTCAGGAGCTTGGTGTTAAGGCAGTAGGTGTTACTGGTAAGGACGGTGGTCTTCTTAACGTTACCAAGAAGTATTCAGACGGCAAGGACATCGGTTTTGTAGGTGATATTCAGAAGGTTGATGCCAAGGTTCTTTATGATCTTCTTGACAATGATTTCCTTCCTATCGTTGCACCTATAGGACTTGATGATAATTTTGATACATATAATATTAATGCGGATGATGCAGCTTGTGCTATTGCCAAGGCAGTAGGAGCAGATAAGCTTGTATTCCTTACAGACGTTGAGGGTCTTTACAAAGATTTCAACGACAAGAGCTCATTTATCTCTAGAATCACTGCAACTGAAGCAGAAAGCCTTATTAATAGTGGTATTATCGGAGGAGGTATGTTGCCAAAACTTAATAACTGTACATCGGCTATTAAGAATGGCGTTAGTAGAGTCCATATCCTTGACGGACGTGTTGCACACTGTCTGTTACTTGAGATATTTACAAAGAATGGTATTGGAACTGCTATCGTTGCTGACGATGATAATCTTATTACAGGTGAAAAGAGAGATAGCTTCTGTAGTGAGCACTAATCTAGCAGTTCATAGATTTTGGCTTATAAAGGAGAATTATAAATGAGTGAATTAATGAAAGATTATATTGATGATGCTGAAAAGGTACTTCTTCATACATACAATCGTTACCAGGTTGTATTGGAAAAAGGTGATGGAGTGTACCTTGAGGATATAGATGGCAAGAAATATCTTGATTTCTGCTCTGGTATAGGTGTATTCGCACTTGGTTATAATGTTAAGGCATACAATGATGCACTTAAGGCTCAGATCGACAAGATAACACATACATCTAATTATTATTATAATATTCCAGCAATTAACGCAGCTAAGAAGCTTACTAAGTTTGCTAAGATGGATAGAGTATTCTTTACTAACTCTGGTGCAGAGGCAGTTGAGGGAGCTATCAAGGCAGCAGTAAAGTATGCTTATAACAAGAATGGTGCTGGTGATTATGAAATCATCGCTATGGATCATTCATTCCATGGAAGAACATGTGGTGCTCTTGCTATTACAGGTAAGCAGGCTTACAGAGAGCCGTTCGCACCATTACTTGGTGAGTTCAAGTTTGCTGAGTTCAATAATCTTGAGTCTGTTAAGGCTCTTATCACAGATAAGACATGTGCTATCATCATGGAGACACTTCAGGGTGAGGGTGGTATTTATCCAGCAAGCAAGGAATTTATCGAGGGTGTTAATGCTATCTGTAAGGAAAAGGATATCGTATTAATTCTTGATGAGATTCAGTGTGGTATGGGTAGAACAGGTGCGAACTATGCTTGGCATAATTATGATGTTCAGCCAGATATCATGACAACGGCTAAGGCAGTTGGTGGTGGTGTACCTGTAGGTGCATTCCTTCTTACAGAGAAGGTGGCTCAGAACTCATTGGTTGCAGGAGATCATGGAACAACCTACGGTGGTAATCCACTTGCAGGTGCAGCTATAGATAAGACTATGGACCTTTTTGAAGAATTAAAGGTAACTGATAATGTCAAGGAAGTAGGTGCTTACCTTTATGAGAAGCTTGAAGAGCTTGCTAGTGAGAGAGATGATATTGTTGATCGCAGAGGCTTAGGTCTTATGCAGGGTCTTGAGTTCAACAAGCCAGTTGGTGATATCATTGCTAAGGCCATTGATAATGGACTTATTCTTATCAATGCAGGAGCAAATATTATTCGTTTCTTACCTCCACTTGTTATTACCAAGAAGGACGTAGACGATATGCTTGTAATATTAAAGCAGTGTTTATAGGATGGATTTAGTTAGTTAATGAAAAAGATTAGAACTCTAATCACTATTATTCTTTTTGCTCTGTTTGCAGGTGGTATGCTGTGGTTCTACGCATTAAAGCCTGACAGAAGCGAAGAAGTAATAGCTAGTGAAGAGGATACTGTTACAATAAGAATATGGTATACGGATGAAGCGCTTACAGATTATCTGACAAGTGCTTCTGTTGCATATTTGGAAGAATATGGCGTTCGTGTTATTCCTGAGCTTCATACAGGTCTTGAGTATCTTGAAGAGATTGATAGTGCTTCATTTGGTGAAGAGATTCCTGACCTTTATATAATGGGAACAGATAGTACAGAGAAAGCTGTTATGGCTGGACTTGCGCTTCCAGTTCTTGATGAAAAGGGTGCGATTTCGCTTATCAATTATCCACAGGTAGCACTTGATTCAGTTACATACAAGAATGAAGTGTTTGGATATCCTTTTTATTTCGATACGGCATTTCTTTTATACAATCAGACTTATCTGAAGCAGATGGCTGACAGAGCCCTTCGTAAGGAGATTGGACAGGAAGTGGTCTCATCGGATAGCGATTCTAGTGACTCCAACGATTCTGGTGATGCTGATGATGAAGATGGTGGTATGTCTGATATTGATGATATATCTCTCGAGAATCCTCCAGAAGGATATGATCCAGCCGAGTGGGATGTACTCGTGAGCGAACGTATGGAGAAGATGATTCCAACATCTATTCAGGATGTGCTTAACTTCGCTAATTCATATTCTGCGCCTGATAATGTAGAAAATATTTTCCTTTGGGATGTTAATGATATTTTCTATAATTACTTCTTTATGGGTGCATATATGAACGTTGGTGGAGAGTGTGGTGATGATCCAACAATAATTGATGTATATAATCCAGATACAGTTCAGTGTATGCAGGTTTATCAGGGGCTTCATCAGTTCTTCTCAATCGAGTCCAGTGAAAGTAACTATAAGCATGTACTTGATACATTCCTTCAGGGAAAGACAATCTTTATGATAGCTACAACAGATGCGGTTAGTAGCATAGTTGAAGCGCAGCACGAAGGTACATTCTACTGGGAGTATAGCGTTACTTCATTACCAGGCGTTGATGCGGAGCATGCTTCCAAGGGACTTTCTACAACAAGCGCCATATATATTAATGGATACACACAGCACAGAGCAGAGGCCGATGCATTTGCTCGTTTTGTAGCAGTTGATAATATCGATTCACTTTTCCAGAGAACAGGTAAGCTTTCAGCTGCCAACGTTACTGAGGATTATATTGATGATGCAGCAGATTTGGCCAGAGACATGTACAAAGTTTCTCAACCACTTCCTAAGATTCTTCAACTCAGTGATTTTTGGATTGAGTTAGAGCTTGTTTTCGTTAAGATATGGGATGGTGCTGATGTTGAAGAAACACTGGCTGACCTTCAGAGCAGGCTTCAGGTACAGATTGATACGGCAGGAGTAGCCCAGGATACTGTGAGTGCTGATGATATTGGTGATGATAGTGCATCCGACAATACAGTGGATTTGCCAGCTTCTGAGAATGATACTTCTGGTGAAGAAACAACAAGTGATTAATTCATATTGAAAATGGACAAAAAATAAAATAAAATTATTTATGTCTGAATAGCTCTCCGGAAATTAGGAGAGTATATGAATTATAAAATTATTATATCTAGAATAGTCTTTGTAGCCTTTATTGTGGTATTTATGATATCAGGCTGCGGGGAGAATGAACCACAGTTGGTGGACTTATCACAGCAATCAAATAGTGAAAAATATATTGACGACTCGGAAGAAGGAAGAGAAGATGATGTGACCGGCGCGGTCAATGAAACTAAATCCGATGAAGTTACAATATGTGTTCATATAAGTGGTGCTGTAGTGGAACCAGGACTGTATGAGCTTTCGGAAGGAAGCAGGTTATATGATGCTGTAATGGCTGCAGGTGGCTTTACTAATGATGCAGCTGTTGATTATTCGAATTTGGCAGAAGTCTTACTTGATGGTGTGAAATATCACATATATACAGAAAGTGAGATAGAAGAGATAAAGACGGTAGAAGAAGTGAGTGGTGGCCAGGGTGCTGTTAGTACAACGAGCCATTATAACTCAGTGGGCCAGCTTAATATTAATCTGGCAACCAAGGAAGAATTGATGAAGCTTAGTGGAATAGGAGAAGCTAAGGCTCAGTCAATCATTGATTACCGTGAGGAAAACGGAGCATTTAAAAGTATCGATGATCTTAAAAATGTTTCCGGAATAGGTGAGGGACTCTTCACCAAAATATCAGGGGATATTATTGTAAATTAGGAGCCTAGTTACCTAGGCTGATAATAGGGAGATTTTCATGGGGAAAGTAGTACTTGTAGTTGATGATGAGAAAGCTATTGTTAAGGGACTTAAGTATAGTCTTATGCAGGATGGTTTTGAAGTAGATGAGGCTTATGATGGTGAAGAAGCTTTATTTAAGCTGGAGAACTATGAGTATGATGCAGTACTTCTTGATTTAATGCTCCCAAAGTTATCTGGTATGGAAGTATGTCAGAGCGTACGAGAATTTTCTAATGTGCCTATTATTATGCTTACAGCCAAGGGCGATGATATGGATAAGATTCTTGGTTTTGAGAATGGTGCAGATGATTATATAACAAAGCCTTTTAATGTACTTGAAGTTAAGGCCAGACTTAAAGCTATTATCAGAAGAAACGCAGGTATCGCTGAGGCCAAGAAAACTGATGAGATACGTAACGGTGCATTTTGCTTTGACCTTCGTAACAGAAGGCTGCTTATTATGGGTTCGGAGGTTAATCTTACTCAGAGAGAGTACGAAATACTCGAGCTTCTTGTAACAAGTCCAGGCAAGGTTTATAGCCGTAGTGATCTTGTAAGAGAGATATGGGGAGATGGCGACGCAGGCGATGAGCGTAGTGTGGATGTATATATCCGAAGAATACGTGAGAAGATAGAGGAAAATCCAGGATCGCCAAGATATCTTCAAACAAAGTGGGGCCTTGGATACTATTACAACGGCCAGGCATAATTAACCAGGAGAGAATGACTTGATTAAGGTTATAAAGGAATATATAAAAAATCATAGGTCTTTACGTAGCCTTAAGCTTCAGTTATTTATTTTATTCGTACTTACAGCTATAATAGTTAGCTTCTCGGTACGAGGTTCATTTATTAAGTCTTATAAAGATCAGGCAATTGCAGATAAGCAGGATTCTGTGACCAGACAGCTTAAAGTTCTTGCCAGACATCTTATATCTAATGATTATAAAAATCCTGAGTCAAAGTCCCGAATGGAGGATGAGATTCAGGAACTTTCAGAGCTTACACTAGGTAGAATTCTTATCATCGATGATAATCGTAGTATTGTAAGCGATTCCAAAGGAAGAAATGCAGAATCATATAAAGTGCCAGAGTGGGTATATCAGTGCTTTGGTGGTGGGGATTACTATGAGATTAGCAAAAATAATCTGACCATAGCAGTTCCTTTAGAAGAGTATTCTTATGAAGATGGTTCCAAAAATGTTGCGGGAGTACTTATTATTGAAGTGCCAACCACGGATATTAAGAACTCAGCCTCTAAGATGGGCGGAAAAGTACTTGTTTTCCAGCTTATTCTGATAATAATAGTTGGGGCAGTGGGATATGTTATAGCTAATATATTGGTACTACCACTTACAAGACTTACAGAAACCATAGAAAGTGTGGCCAGCTTTGAAGAAGGCGATATTACTGCCAGTACATATCAGGAAACAGAGGGTATTGTAACAGCCTTTAATGCGCAGCGTTCAAGACTTAAGGTTCTCGATGATTCACGTCAGGAATTTGTTAGTAACGTGTCTCATGAGCTTAGGACTCCTATTACATCCATGAAGGTTCTTGCTGATTCTCTGCTTCTTATGGAGGATGCTCCTATTGAGATGTACCGCGACTTTATGCAGGATATTACTGAGGAAATAGATCGAGAGAACAGTATTATCACTGATCTTCTTGCACTTGTTAATATGGACAAGGGTAAGGAAGG
>DCHQ01000030.1:34926-45525 GCA_002314855.1 Lachnospiraceae bacterium UBA1748 | reverse complement strand
TATGAGCAGCCAATATATGCTGATATTGATGATGTAAAGATGACACTTGCATTAACTAACCTCGTAGAAAATGGTATTAAATATAATCATCCAGGTGGATACGTGCAGATATTTGTTGATATAGATCATCAATTTATTGTATTTACAATTGAAGACTCTGGTATGGGTATACCTGAGGATGCAATTGGACATATCTATGAAAGATTTTACAGAGTTGATAAGTCTCACTCCAGGGAGATAGGTGGAACAGGACTTGGACTTCCTATCAGTAGAAAAATCATTCTTCTTCACCGAGGTTCAATCACTGTTGATAGCCAGGTAGGTGAAGGTACTGTATTTACAGTAAGAATCCCAGCAGTGGTTAACTAGCTGGGATATTAGTCTTCTTTAGCATATTATTAATTATTTACTATATTTAACAATTAACATTTCAACAGCCAGTTTATCTATAAGCTGGCCTGTTTTAATTTTCTCGTC
Organism: Lachnospiraceae bacterium UBA1748; assembly: GCA_002314855.1. Taxonomy (GTDB): domain Bacteria; phylum Bacillota; class Clostridia; order Lachnospirales; family Lachnospiraceae; genus NK4A136. Next base: position 45,048 of record DCHQ01000030.1, on the reverse strand, counting down.
ATATTCTACGCATTCGCGAAGAGCTTCCTTAAGCACATCAAGAGAATAACTTCTAGCACTGTTTAGAAGCTTATCAGTACGCCACTGATTATTTCCGTAGCCCATTTTACTGGTTATACCTGATTTGTCGTATCCCTTTTGCTTAAGCTCCTTGGCTATCAGCATATCATTGAATCTGGTTGTGATAAGGGAGAGAATCTTATAAGGCGGAGTCTTAAGAGCAAGCAGTTCGTAGTAAAGGCTAAGGGCCTTTTTCTGATTCTTCTCACTCATCGAGTCTAACATTACAAATACTCGGTCCTGAAGACGAACAGTTACAATGGCGTCCACGTCTTCTTTGGTTATAGTATCTTTATTAAGCGCATAGCTAATCAGCTTATCGTATTCTGTACGGATGTTAGCCATGTCATTGCCAGTCTTAGACAGGAAATAAGCAATAACAGAAGGCTGCATACTTTTTCTATCACCCTGAAGAAGCTTCATAATCCATTTGCTGTTGCTTTCCTCAGTTTGAGGAGTGAACTCAATATCGCTTCCACGATCCTTGATGGCCTTGAACATTTTACTTCTTTTATCAACGTCGCTTTCAACGAAAAGAAGTCTTGTTGTTTCAGGTAGGCTGTTCTTTATAAAATCAGCAAGCTCATCCTGAGAAGATTTGAAAAAGCCGGAGTCGGAGATGATTATAGTTCTGTACTCAGCGAAAAAAGGCATAGTATCAGCAATAGATATTAATTCTTTTACATCAATATCCTTGCCTGTAAAATAAGCAACATTCATGGTGTTATCGGCATCATCGGCGCCAAATACCTTGATAAGTCTTTTCTTGTAAAAAAGCTTGAGGTAGGCTTCCTCACCATATAAAAGATAACACTGCTTAATGTTGTCATTGGCTATATCATTTTCTATAACTCTATAATTCTGAGTCTCTTTTTTCTCGTAAGCCATATCTATTAACTCCAGCGTTTTATGATTAGCAACATGTCTATTATAAGTTATTTTTGCGATTAATGCATTAGCAGAATAGTAATTGGAGGATGAATGAAATTCAAAAATATAATAATTATTAGAAGACCACTGGCAGTGCTATGCCTTATATATATTGCTGTGATGTACGTATATGTAATGACAGCCGGGATACCGAAAGTTCCAGAAGAACAGTACGCGAAAAAGCATATTATACTAGAGGGCATTGTTGAAGATAAATACACGAAGAATGATAAATTGATAGTACTAATAAAAAAGGTTAAGTGCAGTGAACTAAGTACTAGAGATGTCAAGGATATAGGCGTTATTTGTTACCTTGAAGAGTTGCCATTTCCTGAGATAGGAAGCCACGTTTCTATAGAGGGAGACGGCGGCGCATTTAAGACGGCAACGAATCCTGGAGAATTCGATACCAGGCAGTATTATGCCTCGAAAGGATATCACTTTGCTTTGTATAATGCCAGGATAGTAAAAAAAAGTACGAAGTATAATAAACTTCGCGAAGGCCTTTACTTATTGGCTGGTAGTATGGGGGACATATACAATGCTCTTTTTAATGACAGTGATGCCTCAGTGGTCAGAGCAATGATAATAGGCGACAAGAACAATCTTGATCAGGATGTTAAGGATTTATTTGCTGACAGCGGTATTGCTCATATACTCAGCATTAGCGGACTTCATATTAGTATCATAGGTCTTGGCGTAGTTAAGCTACTAACACTAATTCGTGTGCCAGGCAAGGTTAGAACGCCCATTACGATACTAATAATGCTTGCTTATTATATTATGACAGGAATGAGCCCATCAACACTTCGTGCAGTGGTTATGTTTTCGTTAATGCTTATTGCAGGTATGATAAGGCGGACCTATGACCTTGTTACAGCGCTGGCGCTGGCGGCGGTATACCTTGTCACAGTGAATCCCTACATACTTCTATATGCAGGCTTCTGGTTATCATTTATGGCGGTATTTGGAATAGCAGTATTTGCAAGGTGTCTGTATATTTCCGACAGTCAGATTATGGTGCCTACTTTTATTTCGAAAAGGCAAAAGGTAAGGATTGTTAATGCGGTTAATTCGGCCATAAGCTGTATGGCAGTCAGTTTTTTTACGCTACCAGTTTTGCTGTTCTATTACTATGAATATCCTGTGTACTCAATGATTCTTAATATATTATTGGTTCCAGCCATGGGATTTCTGTTATATCTCCTGGTGGCAATAGCTCTTCTTAGTGCATGTAGGCTTTTCTTTTTAGCAAGGCTGTTAGTATATCCGTGCAGGTTGATATTACTAATATATGAAGGTGCCTGCCAGGTGGTAAATAAACTTCCAGGTGGACATGCAGTACTTGGAAAACCGACTGCAACCAAGATAGTATTTTTTTATTTTCTATGTATTTTAATGATTTGCATGTATCAACTAGCGAAGGATATTTATAGCGAAGGTAAAGGCAGGGGGAACCTAAAGGGCATTATTAAGAAAATTATAAAAAATAGAAATATTATCAATGTTTTAGCTGTATGCCTGGCTGTTTGGGTTATGCTTCCTTCAAGGCCAGAGTTACGACTGACTATGTTAGATGTTGGGCAGGGAGATGGACTAATACTTGAGCATGGTAACAAGGTATATGTATTTGATGGAGGAAGCTCCAGTAATGACAAGCTAACAGAATATCAGCTCGTACCAGCCATTAAGGCACTTGGAATAAGCCACATCGATTATTGGTTTGTAAGTCACCCTGACAGTGACCATTACAGTGGATTACTTGGAATACTCCAGGATGAGGATACATGTGGTCTTACAATTAATAAAATAGTGGTACCTGAAGTGCCTGGCATAAATAATGATGGCAAGCTACTAATTGAGAGTGCGTCGCAGTGTGAGGTGGCAGTTAATGGTATAAGTAGAGGCCAGGTTATAAAGGATGGAAAGCTTAATATCATATGCCTTTCGCCGGATAGTGATAAGGATTATGGTGATGATATTAATTCGTATTCAGAAGTGTTTTTAGTTTGTTACGATGGAGTAAGTATACTGATGACTGGGGATGCGACGGTAAGTAGCGAAGAAGAATACATTAGCTATGCTTATAGCCATGGCATAGATATCGACGGCATAGATATTTATAAAGTTCCTCATCACGGAAGTGATACTTCGTCAGGCCAGGAATTAATAGATGTTATCAGGCCAGGACTGTCGCTTATATCGTGCGGGATTAACAATAGGTATGGCCATCCTAAGCAGGAAGTGGTGGACAGGCTGGAGCAAAGTGGCAGCAGTATTTATAGGACTGATATATCGGGAGCAATTAGTCTCGAGATAAAGGGTGGCAAGGTATATGTCAGAAACTATAAAAAAGAACAGATTAAGCCAAGTTATTAAGCGGTATTTAGTTGACATAACAATATGATTAATCGATAATATCATTAGTAGGTTGGAGGAGATAATCATGAAAGAAAAATTATACACAATACCACTTAATGATGCTATGAATGCTGGGGACGAGTGCCCTATGTGTTTTTCAGAACGTGAGATAGAGCAGGATTTACTTGACCTGGTTCTTGGATCAGGTTCGTCATATATGGAAAGCGATATGCGCGAGATAACAGACAAGGCAGGATTCTGTCAGGCTCATTTCAAGAAGATGTTTGATTATGGTAATACACTTGGTAATGCATGGATTCTTAAGACTCACTATATGGAGATGAGAGCCCAGATGCGAAAAGCCTTCGAAGGATATACTCCAGGCAAGGTATCTATTATGTCAAGATTTAGCAAGAAACCTAGTAATACCGGTGAATATCAGAACTCAGTGGCAGCATGGATAGCTGAAAAAGAAGCAAGCTGTTATATTTGCCGCGAGCAAAAAGAAATCTATGACAGATATGTTGATACATTCTTTTATCTATACAAGAATGATTCGGCTTTCGTTGATAAATTAAAGAATTCCAAGGGCTTATGCCTCCATCATCTTGGTGATATATGTGAGCGTGCTGAGACAGCGCTTAGTGCCAAGGACAAGGAGAATCTTTTTGCGATTCTTTATCCTCTTATGACAGAGAATATGGAGCGTATGCAGGAGGATATTTCTTGGATGGTCGAGAAGTTCCATTATGAGAATAAGGATGCTGACTGGAAGAACAGTAAGGATGCTATCCAAAGAGGTATGCAAAAGCTTAAGGGCGGATATCCTGCAGACCAGCCATATAAATACAAAAAGTAAGGGGAATAAAAGTGAGAAGAGGTAAATTAATACGAGGGGTAGCCAGTATGCTTATGGCTGCAGTGGTTGCATTTAACGTATCAACTAGTGTAACCGCTGCCGATGGTTTCTTTATGACTGCGCCTGATCCAATCGTTATATGTCTTGATCCAGGTCATGGCGGAAGTGCTGATGGAGCCAAGTATGAGCATAACGGAACCATGATATATGAGAAGGATTTGAACTGGACCATAGCATGTTATCTTAAGGATGAATTATTAACTTATCAGAATGTCGAAATCATCATGGTAAGAGATGGTGATGTTGATATAGAGAATCAGGAAAGAGCCGACTATGCGGCCGAGAATGGAGCTGATTATTACATCTCTATTCATAATAATGCCAAGGATAAGAATGCTGATACAACCAGGGGATGCATGGTTTTATGCCCAGTTGGAAGATTCCAGTATTCTACAGATATTTGCCCTAATATATATGATTCCACTGATTTTTTGGCCAAGTGTGTAATGGATAATCTTTGTGCTCTTGGTCTTGGCGTGGGTGATGACTTCCCAGGGCTCAATGAAGGCGGAATAGTACGTAGACCTTATAGCCCGGATGGTGGTGCCAAGCAGACCAGAGAATACCCAGATGGCACGGTTGCTGATTATTATAGCCAGATACGATTCACTGAGGAATATGGTATTCCAGCCATAGTTATTGAACATGCTTATATAAGTAATGACGATGATTATGATGAGTACTTATCAAGTGATGAGAAACTAAAGACTCTTGCAATGGCTGATGCAGAGGCAATTGCCAAGGCTTTCCATTTAGTAAAAAATTAGGGATTAGGATAAATTAATGAGTTTAGTTAGTGTTAAGAAATATATGCTGGCAGGCGTAGCTGCCATGCTCCTTACTGGTATGGTGGGCTGTGCTTCGAATGCAGGTACGACAAGTACCGTGGTTGATGCTATCCAGGAGGATAGTAAAAGTATAGAAACTATATGCGAAGACCTTCAAAGCCTTAGTATGGATGGTGTCATATATTATCAGGTTAACCCTGTGGAGTATAACGAAGTGTCTACTGCCAATATTTCATTTGGCCAGGTTACTAGTATTCCAGATCAGGATAGTAAGGTGAAGGTGACTCTTCCAGTTACTATAACAATGAAGGGAAAGTATACTAATGACTGTATCGACTATTCTGGTTGTATTACTCCTTCATTCGAACTTTTTGACCGATATACAAGTGTGGTTTTCCCTGTTAATACAGGCGTTGGCGACGGCAACTATAACTACAGCGGAGCCATTAAGAGCAGGGACAAGTCTGTGGATGTTGCATATAGCTGTGATTATAGCTTTAATCTATCAGGCTGGAATGAGTGCAGTGATAGCAGTCTCGGTGCCAGTCATGAAAGAGATATAGTAGTTAATGTAACATATACTATTACAATGCCAGCTGATTATGATGGACTTGCCATCAAGGTTACTCCAGTTAGAAACTATGGCACTGGTATAAGCGCTGCATCAGGGGCGATTGTATATGTTCAGGATGATTATCCTGATGGAACAAGAGTTTTTTCTGTTAAGTAGTATTTATTAATAATATTAATCATTGGTATGAGGATTGATATGATTGAAATTAAAGGAAATGGGCTGCAAGCTGGAATAGCCGAAGGCCCATTATTTATAAGAATAGTGTGCTAGATGCACTTCTTGGATTCTGATGATAAAGGATGAGTGGGAGAATTAGTTTTGATAAAGGCTTTCGAGAAAATCGAAGGCCTTTTTTATTGCCGCTTCTGGCTTGCTTCTGGCTTCTGGCGTGCAGGTAAAGTCCGCATTATTGGACTTTACTTTTTGTATTTTTATATCACAGAAACGAAATAAGAACTTTAATTGAAAAATTTAACGCAACAAAATCATTGTGATTTCTGAAAAGTTGTTGCAATGACTTTTGCAGAAGGAGGTTGTGATATGAGAAATGCAGTAGTTAAAACAAGAAGAAATATGATAACAAGAAATATGTCAAAGAACATAACACGAAATACAGCAAGAGTATATGGAGTTAGTAAAAAGCCATACAAAAAGAAAAATAGAAAAAAGATAGTGAAGGCTAGGAGAAGAATATTATTAAAGCTTTTAATATTGGTGCCACTCGTAATATTAATAGCGATGCTTTTCTTTGGAACTAACGTTGCAGGTCAGGATGATATAAGAGAAACAAAGAATGATTACTATCATGAACTTGAAGGCAGATACATGGAAGTATTAAAAGCAGAGCTTTCAAGAAAAGGTATGGGAAGTGCTGGTATTACAATGACAAGCATCATTGATATCAAGGGAGACAGAACCTACAAGGTACAGCTTCATCATGAAAAGATTGGAAAGATGGATGAAGAGGCTAGAGAAAGCTTTCTTGAGTATATGGCTACAATCGATTTCGCTGACGGAGAGACACCGGTCGTATATAGCATTTTATAATAATTGGCATGGGTATTCCGATGGGTTATAATCATATGGGGTGGATAAATATTAAAACTAGGAGACCAGTTATGATTAGACCAAAAGCCAATGAAATATATAAGCATTTTAAAGGAAATATGTACCAGATAGTGGACATAGCAATAGATAGTGAAACAAGTAGTGAGTTAGTAATATATAGAGCATTGTATGCGCCGTTTACAACATACGCTAGAGAACTCTCGATGTTTATGTCGAAGGTTGATAGAGAGAAGTATCCCATGGCTACACAGGAGCAGCGATTCGAGCTCGTAGTATTCGATGATGCTACCAAGAATCGACGTGAGGCAATAACTCCTAATACTTCGATTAGTAAAGAGACTCATGATAGAGTGAATTCTGTTAATGAGAATAGAGCAGTTGAAACTGTGGATGAGAGAGCAGCGAAGAGCGGAATATCTCCAGTACTTTTAAGATTTCTTGAGACAGAAGGCGTAGCAGCTCAAATCGAGTGCCTTACTGAAATAAGAGAGCAGCTTACACCAGAGATTATGACCTCAATAGAGTTCTCCATAGGTATGGAGGAAGCTCAGCGAGGCGATGTATATGAACGTTACAGAGGCGTCAAGAATTATCTTGATTTAAAAAGAAAATACGAGAGGCAGCATCGTTAATAGCTTTTGCTGCCAGAAAGGAAGGCAGCATGGCTTATAGTTTGGATAACAAGTTGGTAATAGGTGTTTCATCGAGAGCGCTTTTTGACCTTTCGATGGAGAATGAAATATTTGAAAAAGAAGGAGTAGAGGCTTACTGCAAGTATCAGGTTGAGCATGAAAACGAAGTGCTAAAGCCTGGTCCTGGTTTTGTACTTATTAAGTCACTTCTTGATATCAATAAACTTCCAGGACAGAGTGGACGTGTTGAAGTAATCATTATGTCAAGAAATAGTGCGGATACTTCACTTCGCGTGTTTAAGTCCATCGAGCATTACGGTCTTGATATTACTAGAGCAGCACTGGCAAGTGGTGGTACTCTGGCTCCTTATCTTAATGCATTTAAGACAGATCTTTTCCTTTCGGCCTACGAGGATGATGTGAAGGCCGCCATTAAATCAGGCGTGGCAGCCGGTATCATCTGTAGCGATGGTATGAGTACTTATAAAAGTGAGAATGAGAATGGACAAATCCGTATAGCCTTTGATGGTGATGCAGTTCTCTTTTCCGATGAATCAGAGCGTATATATCAGAAAAGTGGACTTGAAGCATTCGAGGAAAATGAACGCAGCAATGCTATGAACCCAATGAAGGCGGGACCATTTGCCAAGCTTCTTAAAACCATATCGGACCTTCAAAAGGAGTTCGCTCCTGATGGACCTATAAGGACAGCTCTCGTAACTGCCAGAAGTGCTCCTGCTCACGAGCGCGTTATTAGGACACTTAGAGCCTGGGATGTACGTATAGATGAAGCTTTTTTTCTCGGTGGAATATGCAAAAGCGATGTACTAGAGGCTTTTGGAGCGCAGATATTTTTTGATGATCAGAGTGTTCATACTGAGCCAGCAAGTCACGTTGTTCCAGCCGCTAGAGTTCCTGTAGAGGAAGAGTAGCGCTAATCCTATTTTTTTAGTAAGTTTTTATATTGTGAAATAAGCACGAAACAAGTAGAATATTCTAGGAGTTTTGTGCTTTTTTAGCGAGAAAGGATTTTATTATGAAAATTATAGATAAATTAAAAAGTAAAGAGCTTACTCTTTCATTTGAGGTATTCCCACCTAAGACCAGCGATTTATATGAGGACGTATCGAAGGCTGTTAACGCAATAGCTGATCTTAAGCCAGACTTTATGAGTGTTACATATGGTGCAGGTGGAAGTACAAGACAGTACACAGCTGATATAGCAGAGAGCGTTATTAAGAAGGGCGTACCATGTCTTGCCCACCTTACTTGTGTTGGTGCTACAAAACAGTCTCTTGATGAGCAGCTTGAGGAGCTTAAGGCAAGAGGTATCCAGAATATACTTGCTCTTCGTGGTGACCTTCCAGCAGGCGTTGAGAATACTAATGGATGGGAGTTCAAGCATGCCAGTGAGCTTGTACCAATTATTAAAGCTCATGGTGATTTTTGTGTTGGCGGAGCATGTTACCCAGAGAAGCACCCAGAAAGTGCTACTCTTCAGGAAGATATAGAGAACATGAAGCGTAAGGTTGACGCGGGCTGTGAATTCCTTACAACACAGATGTTTTTCGATAACAGCGAGTTTTTCAACTATTTATACAGAGTACGTGAGGCAGGCATTAATGTACCTGTTGTTGCCGGTATTATGCCAGTAACCAATGCTAAGCAGATGGCAAGAATACTCAAGCTTTCTCAGGCATTTATTCCACGTCGATTCGTTTCAATACTTGATAAGTTTGGAGATAATCCTAAGGCTATGAGACAGGCAGGACTTGCTTATGCAACTGACCAGATTATTGATCTTTACGCAAGTGGTATCAACAATATTCATATCTATACAATGAATAAGCCAGAAAATGCTCGTATTATTCAGGAGAGTCTTTCTGAAATAGTACCTAGCTGCAAGAAGAACTAAAAAAGGACAGCGAGTTTTTACTAGAAGAGGGAATCAGTATGGTAAGCGATGCAGTGAAAAGCGCGAGGAAATTTTTTAATAAAATAGGTTTTGCGTATGTAGTGCTCCTTGTGGCTATATACGGCTCACAGCTTTTGGCGCAGTTTGTTGCTCTTAAGGTTGCAGGAAGAGAGATATTTGATAATCCTGTTTTTTTAAGTCTTGCAACAGCACTTCCAGTAGATATTATTGGAGCACCTATTTTATATCTTATTATTAGAAAGTTTGAGACTACTAAACTTGAAGAGAACAAACTTGGTATTGGCTCCATCATAAAATATACGTGTATGCTTGGACCGATAACATTTGCAGGAGCTTTGATATCGTCGGGCCTTAGCTTACTGATTGGTCGTATAACAGGTACTGTTATTGATAATAATGCGGTTGTTGAAAGTGTTATGCAGCTTGGAACTGTAGGAAGAATTGTTACAGCCTGCATATGTGCTCCTATTTTCGAGGAACTTATTTTTAGAAAGCTGCTTATCGATAGAACAGTGAAGTATGGAGAGGCTGTATCCATAGTACTTTCAGGAGTACTCTTTGGTCTTTTCCATGGCAATTTTGAGCAGTTCTTTTATGCTTGTTTTCTTGGTATGTTTTTTGGATATATTTATATCAAAACAGGTAAGATTCAGTACACTATGCTGCTTCACTTTTTTGTAAATTTTACATCTGCCGCTGTTACGGCGTCGCTTATTACAAAATTTGACGTTGATGCAATGCAGAATTTAGTTGCTAATGAAGATGCATTACAAAATTTGTCGTCACTTCCATCAGAGATTAGTGCGATGCTTCCTTGGTTTTTGTTATATGCCATATGGACATTATTCTTAGTT
>DCHQ01000030.1:16867-34853 GCA_002314855.1 Lachnospiraceae bacterium UBA1748 | reverse complement strand
GAAAGAGAGTGTCAGATACCAAGAGGTAAGGCACTTAGAACTGTTTATTGTAATCCTGGTATGGGACTTTATATAGTTCTTTCATTATCACTTTGTGTTTTTGTGATTATTAGCATGATGAATTAAAGGACCTATCAGAATGGATATATATACAATTAATGCCAAGGATTTGGTTATAAATGAATATGAAGCATTAAGATATCTTGGATATGTAAGAAGCAGTATTACCGATGAGGATATTGAAATTGTAAAAGCTGCCATAGAAGAAGTGAGGGTACTGGCTGCGCCAAAGGCCTGCTTTGAAAGATATCCGGTTACGATTTCTGAGGACTTTGATATTACCATGCCTTATGGCATTATTCATAGCAAGGATCTTGCCACGAATCTTAATGGCTGCAGTGAGATTTATATATTTGCAGCTACAATAGGACCACGATTTGATATGGCTCTTACAAGACAAAGACAGATATCAATTGCCAAGGCAGCAGTGTATCAGTCGGTTGGAGCAGCTACTGTTGAGGCGCTTTGTGACACATTAAATGAAGACCTTCGAAGAAAGGTAGTAGAAGAAGGGGGCACTCTTCACCCAAGGTTCAGTCCTGGGTTTGGAGATATGTCACTTGATAATCAAAAAGGGATTTTTTCAGTGCTCCGCCCTGAGAAGAGCATTGGGCTTACACTTAAGGATAATCTTATAATGGCTCCAGAAAAGTCTGTAACAGCTATTATAGGAATAGAAAAATAATATATATGATAGAAGATAGCAGTAAGGATTATAACGATAATAATAAAGACATTAGTAGCGACATAAAAAACGAAGCCCCAAAAGCGAGTCCTAAAAGTCCTTTAAAAAAAGGCATTCTATCAGTAACGATTATTGTGATGGTAGTAGTACTACTCGCCGTAGGTTTCCTAGTAATTGGAGGCAAGGATATACTGAGGGCTTACAAGCTTCGAATGGAGCTTTTTGATAAGAAGGCTTTTGCGTCGCAGCCTCTATGGACAATCACTCAGTATGGGGATTCTTCAGGTAAGCAGGATTCTTTTTATATACTGACAAGTAATAAAGGACAGGTTGTTGTTATAGACGGCGGCTGGAAAGACAATAGTGAGCAGGTAGCTTATGAACTAAAACGTCGTGGCGGCAAGGTGGATGCATGGATACTTACTCATCCTCATCCTGATCATATAGGCGCTTTTAATGACATATATAAGTCGGGTGATATTAAGATTAAGGCTATATATGACAATAATCTTGATATTGAATATTACGATACTGTCAATGAATCGTGGGATGAAATAGAGATATATAAGGAATATCTTGAAGAAACCACTGGCGATAGCAATGTCCATCATATTAAGGTGGGCGATAAGGTAGAACTGGAAGGCATAAGTTTTACGTTCTATAGTGCCTATGATGATTCTATGCAGGGGCTAAAGGATATATGTAATAATTCGAGCCTGGTATTTACAGCTGATACTGGAGACTACGAAATATTATTTGTAGGTGACTGCTATGATGAGAATATAATTGGCAGTGTGCTTGCGGACCATAAAGATGAAGTAAAGCCTGACATGGCCCAGATGCCTCATCATGGCAATAGCATATTACCTGATAGCTATTATGAAGGGCTTGAGTTAGAAATTTGCTTTTTTGACGCACCGGCCTGGCTTATGGAGGATGTGAATTATTCAACGTATTTGCATCAGGACGCCATGGAGCGAGCAGGAGCGAGATGTATAGATCAAAGTATGGCTCCCACAACAGTGAAGCTATATCTGGAGGAAGATTAATGAACATATTAGAGAAGATTAATTCAGGATTCACATATTTTGATGGTGGATGTGGAACAATTTTACAGGAGCAGGGACTTAAACCAGGTGAGCTTCCTGAGACTTGGAACATTATCCATCCTGAGATAATTCAGAAGATGCATTATGATTATTTATGCAGCGGAGTTAATATTCTTAAGACCAATACTTTTGGTGCTAATAGTCTTAAGTTTGGTGATGAAGGAGAATTATCTCTTGAGAATATTATAAGCGCAGCTATTAACAATGCGAGAACAGCTATTAGTCAGGCTCCTGCAGATACAGAGCGATATGTTGCACTTGACGTAGGACCACTTGGTAAGCTCCTTAAGCCGCTTGGAGATATGGAGTTCGAGCATGCTGTTACTATTTTCAAGAAGACCATAGAGCTTGGTGCTAAGTATGGCGCTGATCTTGTTCTTGTCGAAACTATGAATGATATATATGAAGCCAAGGCAGCACTTCTTGCAGCAGGTGAAGTAACTGATCTTCCAGTATTTCTTACATGTGCCTATGACGAATCAGGTAAGCTCTTAACAGGTGCCGACCCTAAGAGTGTTGTGGCAGTGGCAGAAGGTCTTGGCGTAAGTGCTGTTGGTATTAACTGCTCACTTGGACCAAAGCAGATGGCTCCACTTGTTGAAGAACTTAGTGCCTATGCTTCAGTACCAGTTATATGTAATCCTAATGCAGGACTTCCTAGAACTGAGAATGGAAAGACTGTATTCGACGTGGGACCAGAGGATTTTGCCAAGGCTATGAAGCTTATTATTGAAGCTGGAGCGCAGATTCTTGGTGGCTGCTGTGGAACAACTCCAGCTCATATCAAGGCAACAGTACTTGAGTCAGCTAATCATACGGCAAAGCCTGTTACTGAGAAGAATATTACAATGGTGACATCATATACCCACTCTGTAATATTTGACCGAAAGCCAATTCTTATTGGTGAGCGTATTAATCCTACTGGTAAGAGCAAGTTCAAGCAGGCTCTTAGAGATCACAATATTGATTATATTTTACAGGAAGGACTTACTCAGCAGGAGAAGAAGGCTGACATATTAGACGTTAATGTCGGACTTCCTGAAATAGATGAAGTTGCAATGATGATTGAGGTTGTGTGTGAACTTCAGGCTGTTACGGACCTTCCGCTTCAGATAGATACTACCAATGTAGAAGCCATGGAAAAGGCTCTTCGTGTGTACAATGGTAAGGCTATGATCAATTCTGTTAATGGTAAGGAAGAGGTTATGAATGCTATCTTCCCACTTGTGAAAAAGTACGGTGGATTATGCGTAGCACTTACTATTGATGAAGATGGAATACCTACTACTGCCGAGGGTAGACTTGCAATTGCGAAGAAGATATATGAGAAGGCTGCCGAGTATGGTATTAAGCCTAAGGATATAATTGTTGATCCACTTTGTATGAGTATTAGTGCGGAGCCAGAATCAGCTAACGTAACATTAGAAGCACTTAGACTTATTCGCGATAAGCTTAATGGTAAGACAAGCCTTGGAGTATCTAATATTTCATTTGGACTTCCATCAAGAGATTTGGTTAATGGTACATTCTTTACTATGGCCATGCAGAATGGACTTAGCGCAGCTATTATGAATCCTAATTCTGCAGAGATGATGAAGGCTTACTACACATTCTGTGCATTAAATGCTATTGATGCTAACTGTGGTGATTATATAGATTATGCTTCTAACCTGCCATCAATGGTAGCAGCTGCTCCTACAGTAAAGCCTGGTGAAGCGCCAGTAGCTAATGATAACAGTAATCTTGATGCTCTTACAGTAGCTATTACCAAGGGACTTAAGGATAGAGCTGCTGCACTTACATCAGAGTATCTTGGAAGAGGCGACCAGGCCATTGATATTATTGATGGATACCTGATTCCAGCTCTTGATATTGTTGGTAAGGGATTTGAAAAGAAAACAGTATTTTTGCCACAGCTTCTTATGAGTGCCGAGGCTGCTTCAGGAGCTTTTGATGTTATTAAAAGCTATTTTGAAAAGAATGGAGCCAAGCAGGAGAAAAAGGGCAAGATTATTATGGCTACAGTTAAGGGTGATATTCACGATATAGGCAAGAATATTGTTAAGGTATTACTTGATAACTATGGTTATGATGTGGTGGATCTTGGTAAAGACGTTGATCCTGAGATAATAGTAAGTACAGCCAAGGAGCAGAATATAAGACTTGTTGGTCTTAGCGCCCTTATGACAACAACAGTTCCAGCCATGGAAGAAACCATAAAGCAGCTTCGTGCTGCAGGCCTTGATGTCAAGGTAGTTGTGGGCGGTGCTGTTCTTACACAGGAATATGCGGATATGATTGGCGCTGATAAATACGCCAAGGATGCCATGGAAACAGTAAGATATGCGGAAGAGTTTTTCGCTTAAGATAGAGGGTTAAAGATATGATATACGTTATATGTAATCCAGCTTCTAGGTCTGGACAGGGAAAAAGACTTTGGAAGAAAACTAAAATGATACTCAAAAATGACAAGTTGGAATTCAGAGTATATAAAACTACTTTGAATCGTAGCGCCACCACTATTACAAGGGCTATTTTAGAGCACGATAATTCCAGTGATATAAGGCTTATGGTTCTTGGCGGGGATGGCACTATTAATGAAGTATTACAGGGCTTTAGTGATGTGGATTTTGAAAGAGTTATTCTTACATATATTCCAACAGGTTCTTCCAATGATCTTGCAAGGGCCAATGAATATGACAAGAATATGATTACTAATATATGTCATCTTTTATATTCCGAGAATTATAAGTATATGGACATAGGAGTTCTTACTTATAACAAAGAGGAAACTCTTGGTTATAGTAAGAGATACTTTGCAGTAAGTACAGGTATTGGCTACGATGCAGCAGTGTGTCAGGAGGTTAATACATCCAAGCTTAAAAGTATATTCAACAAAATAGGACTTGGAAAGATTATCTACTTATGTATTGCACTTAAGCAGCTTTTTGAGACACCAAGATGCAATATGGAGCTGACCATTGATAATGGCGAAACCATTAAGCTTGATAAATGCTTATTTGCATCAGTGCTTAATCATAAATTCCAGGGCGGCGGATTAATGTTTTGTCCTGATGCAGTGGCTGATGATGGCGTACTTGATATATGTTATGCATCAGGTGTATCACCTTTTAGAGTACTTACGCTTCTTCCGCTTTGCTACAAAGGAAAACACGTAGGAAAGAAGGGAATAGGTATTCATACAGCCAAAGAGGTTCGTATTGTTAGTGATATTCCTCTCTACGTTCATACTGACGGTGAGGTTAAGACAACAGCAACCGACATTACAGTGAAGGTTTTAGCTGGTAAGCTCAGGTTCACAGTGTAGATATCAGGTGATTATGATGAGTGATACAAGTGCAGTTATTAGAACATCATCGGTAATAAAAAGTCCGCATGGCTTCTCTACCAGAAGGGGAGGAGTAAGTACAGGTATATTCAACTCTCTTAATCTTGGTATGAACAGAGGCGATGATTCGAATCTTGTTAAGGAGAACTGGAGAAGATTCTTGGAAGCCTGCAACATTCATGAAGAAGAATTCGTGTGTGGCAAGCAGGTACATGGTAATTACGTACACATAGCAACCAGAGATATGGCAAGACCTGCTTACGGCCCAGGCTGGATGGCCGATGCTGATGGATATGTGACTAATGAGAGAGGACTTCCACTGGCGGTATTTACGGCTGACTGTGTTCCGGTACTTCTTGAAGATATAGAAGGCGGCGTAGTTGCAGCAGTTCACTGCGGCTGGAGAAGCACAGTAGCTGATATCGAAAAAGAAACCATAGATAAAATGGTTAGTCTTGGTGCAAGTACTACTAATATACATATTGCAATAGGACCAGCCATATGTGAAAAATGTTTTCAGGTTGGAAGAGAGGTTATCGACGCTGTCATTAATCTTCTAGAAGGTGTGGATGGCGCGGATGAACTATATATATCTGATAGTGAGAATGCTGGCAAGTATTACCTGAACCTTAGAGGCGTGGTAAAGAAGAGATTTATGATGCTTGGGGTTCCTGGCAAGAATATAGAAATATCATCAGAATGTACGATGTGTCAGCCTGATGACTACTGGTCTCACAGATATACTAATGGTGAGAGAGGCAGTCAGGCCAATATTATCATGCTTGATAGATAGTTGTATATTTTTTATATTGTATTTTGAGATAAAATACTGTATCCTTTTGTGTATTAATGCTTTAATGTACTAAAATGGCTAAGTAGGCTATAAAAATAAACAATTAGGAGGCAAAATAATGTATTCATTAGAAGAGTTAAAGAGTGCAGATGCAGAGATAGCACAGGCAATAGTTGACGAGCAGGCTCGTCAGAACAGCCACATTGAGCTTATTGCTTCAGAGAACTGGGTAAGCCATGCTGTTATGGCAGCTATGGGTAGTGTACTTACTAATAAGTATGCAGAAGGATATCCAGGAAAGAGATACTACGGTGGATGTGATTGCGTAGATGTTGTTGAAACACTTGCTATCGAAAGAGCTAAGGAACTCTACAAATGTGAATATGCTAACGTTCAGCCTCATTCAGGAGCTCAGGCTAACCTTGCAGTTCAGTTCGCTATCTGCCAGCCTGGCGATACAATTATGGGTATGAACCTTGATCACGGCGGACACCTTACACATGGTTCACCAGCTAATATTTCAGGTTCTTACTTCAACATCGTTCCTTATGGTGTTGATGACAATGGTGTACTTGATTACGATGCTCTTAGAGCTAAGGCCATCGAGTGCAAGCCTAAGATGATTATTGCAGGTGCTAGTGCATACGCTAGAGCCATCGATTTCAAGAAGTTCAGAGAAATCGCTGACGAAGTAGGTGCAGTACTTATGGTAGATATGGCTCATATCGCTGGTCTTGTTGCTACAGGATATCACGAGAGTCCAATCCCTTATGCTGATGTTGTTACAACAACAACACATAAGACACTTAGAGGACCAAGAGGAGGTCTTATCCTCTGTGGTAAGGAAGAGGTTGCTAAGAAGTACAACTTTAACAAGGCTGTATTCCCAGGTATCCAGGGTGGACCTCTTATGCATGTAATTGCAGCTAAGGCTGTATGCTTCAAGGAAGCTTTATCTGACGAGTTCAAGACATATTGTAAGGGTATTATTGACAATGCCCAGGCACTTAGCAAGGGCCTTATGTCTAGAGATATTAAGATTGTTTCTGGTGGTACAGACAATCATCTTATGTTAGTAGATCTTACACCATATGATCTTACTGGTAAGGAAGTTGAGAAGTGGCTTGACGCTGCTCATCTTACAGCAAATAAGAACACTATCCCTAATGATCCTAAGTCTCCATTTGTAACAAGTGGTATCCGTCTTGGTACACCATCTGTAACAAGTAGAGGTATGAATACTGAGGATATGGATAAGATCGCTGAGGCAATAGCAATGATTATTAAGGGCGGTGAGGACAAGATTCCTGAGGCTCGTGCTATTGTAGATTCACTTACAGCAAAGTACCCACTTAACTAATAGATTTAGTGCGGGTTTTAAGGCACGGTATACCTCTACGGGCATACTGTGTCTTATCTTATTATTAGGAAAGAGGAAAAGAAATGAAAGACTTAGTAGAATTCCGCTGGCATGGACGAGGCGGACAGGGTGCCAAGACAGCAGCTCTTTTACTTGCAGACGTGGCATTTATGATTGGAAAGCACGTACAGGGATTCCCAGAGTATGGTCCAGAGCGTATGGGTGCTCCTATCACAGCATATGACAGAATAAGCGACAAGGAGATTCGTGTACATAGCAATATATATGAGCCAGATTTCGTAGTAGTTGTTGATGAGACACTTCTTAATACTGTTGATGTAACAAAGGGTATTAAGGAAGGCGGAGCTATTCTTATTAATACAGAGAGAAGCGGCGAAGAACTTCTTCCATTACTTAATGGTTTTGAAGGCCGTGTATATACAATAAATGCACGTGAAGTATGCGAGCGTACACTGGGTAAGTATTTTCCTAATACTCCTATGCTTGCTGCTATAGTTAAGATTTCAGGTGTTATTGAAGAAAAGCAGTTCCTTGAAGAAATGGAAAAATCTCTTGCTCATAAGTTTGCCAAGAAGCCTGAGATGCTTGAAGGTAATATGAAAGCGCTTCGTCTTGCGCTTGAGGAGGTTCACTAATGTTAAGTGCTAAGAATATTAATGAAAAAACAAAGTGGCAGGATCTTACAGAAGGCCTTAAGGTTTTCGAGCCAGCTACTTCAAAGATGTTTGAAACAGGTGAGTGGAGAACACAGACTCCAGTATTTGATGAAGAGCGTTGTAAGCAGTGCCTTCTTTGCGTTCCTTATTGTCCAGATAGCTGTATTCCAGTTGTTGATGGCGAGAGAAGAAACTTTGACCTTATGCACTGCAAGGGTTGTGGTATCTGTGAGAAGGCTTGTCCTTTTGGGGCAATCGCTATGAAACCAGGTAAGTAAAGGAAGGTAATAGTATGAGTATAAAAAATAGAATGTCTGGAAATGAGGCACTTGGTGAGGCAATCAGACAGATTAATCCTGATGTAATGCCTGCGTTTCCTATTACACCATCAACAGAGATACCTCAGTTTGTATCTAATATGATTGCTAATGGACAGGTTGATACAGAGTTCATTCCAGTAGAGAGTGAGCATAGTGCCATGTCAGCAGCCATGGGTTCAGAGGCAGCTGGTGCAAGAACAATTACAGCAACTTCTTCATGTGGTCTTGCACTTATGTGGGAAGTTTTATATGTAGCAGCATCATCAAGATTACCAATCGTTATGTGCTGTGTTAACAGAGGTCTTACTGGTCCTCTTAATATTAATGCTGAGCATTCTGATTCAATGGGTGCAAGAGACTCAGGATGGCTTCAGATTTATGCTGAGAACAATCAGGAAGCGTACGACAATATGCTTATGGCTCATCGTATTGCTGAGCATCCAGATGTGCGACTTCCACTTATGATATGCCAGGATGGTTTTATCACATCTCACGCTGTAGAGAACATTCTTCTTGAGGAAGATGGTCCTATCAGAGAGTTTGTTGGTAAGTACGAGCCAGAGCATTATCTCTTAAATGAAAAAGAAACTATGGCAATGGGACCTTATGCTAACAGCCCATACTGTATGGAAGCTAAGCGTGCACAGGTTCAGGGTATGATGAATGCTAAGCAGGTTATCTTAGATGTTGCCAAGGAATACGCTAAGATCAGCGGAAGAGAGTATGGTCTTTTCGAAGAATACAAGATGAATGATGCCAAGTATGTACTTGTTGCTATTGGTAGTGCATGTGGTACTATCAAGGATGCTGTTGATGAGCTTAGAAAAGAAGGCATCAAGGCAGGTATGATTAAGGTTAGAGTATTCAGACCATTCCCAGCAGATGAACTTGCAAAGGCTCTTTCTAAGGCTAGTGTAGTTGCAGTTATGGATAGAGCAGAGAGCTATTCAGGTCAGGGTGGACCTCTCGGAGCAGAGACAATGGCTGCTATGTATAGAAATAAGTGTACAGCAGAGGCTATTAACGTTGTTTATGGTCTTTCAGGTAGAGATGTTACTGTTAAGGATATTAAGAAGTTATATCTCCAGCTTATTAGTATTGAAGCCAATGGAGCTAAGGGCAGAGAGTATCAGTATCTCGGCCTTCGTGGTTAATTCTGGGATTAAGAGGTAACAAAGATGGAAAATACATTTAATTTTAAAGAAATACAGGGAAGAGATGATCGTCTTGCACCAGGACACAGAATGTGTGCTGGATGTGGCGGTGGTATTGCCGTAAGAAACGTTCTTAAGGCTCTTCATCCAGGAGATAAGGCAGTAGTAGGTAATGCTACAGGTTGTCTTGAGGTTTCTACATTTACATATCCATATACAGCATATGAAGACAGCTATATCCACAATGCATTCGAAAATGCAGGAGCAACTCTTTCAGGTGTTGAGACAGCTTACAATGTACTTAAGAGACAGGGTAAGATTACTGACAATTATAAGTTCATCACATTCGGTGGTGATGGTGGTACATATGATATCGGTCTTCAGTCACTTTCAGGTGCTATGGAGCGTGGTCATGATATGGTTTATGTATGTTACGACAATGGTGCATACATGAATACTGGTACACAGCGTTCATCAGCTACACCAATGTATGCTGATACAACTACAACACCAGCAGGTAAGGTGTCTGCAGGTAAGCCACAGTATAGAAAAGATCTTGCTGCTATTATGGCTGCTCACAATATTCCATATGTTGGACAGACAACATTTATCGGCAACATGAAGGATCTTTATGTTAAGGCAGAGAAGGCCATTTATACAGAGGGCCCAGCTTTCCTTAATATCATGGCTCCATGTCCTCGTGGATGGAGATACGAAGCTCCAGAGCTTATGAATATTTGTAAGGCTGCAGTAGATACATGCTACTGGCCATTATTCGAGGTTGTTGAAGGTAAGTGGATACTTAACTATCAGCCTAAGAATAAGCAGCCAATCGAAGAGTTCCTTAAGACGCAGGGAAGATTCAAGCACTTATTCAAGCCAGAGAACGAGCACTATATTGCTGAGTTCCAGGCAGAGCTTGATAGAAGATGGGAAGACCTTCTTAACAAGTGTAACGCATAGTGGAGAGACGGATATGATACCTAGTGATCCAGTTATGCTTACAAGCTTTCTAAACCTGAAGCTACGAGATAATTATGATTCGCTTGATGCTTTATGCGATGACCTCGATTTATCTAAGGCAGAAATATTAGACAAATTAAAGGCAGCAGGCTTTAGATATGATGAAGCCACTAATCAGGTTAGATAGTATTTTTTTTCTTCACTAATAAGTGAAGGAGGAGCGTTATGAGTACGTACAAGAGGTTATTATTTATAATAAATCCTAACGCTGGTATGCGACGTAAGGAAAGTCCACTCAACGAGATTATTATGCTTTTCTCGGACTATAACTACGAGACAATAGTCTGCTTTACCAAGAAGCAGGGTGATGCCACAGATCTTGTTGAGGATCATGCTAATCGTGGAATAGATCTTATAGTATGTATGGGCGGCGACGGAACACTTAATGAGACGATTGCCGGTGCAATCAAAATTAAGTGGAACAGACCTATTGGTTATATACCAGCAGGTTCTACCAATGATTTTGCCAATAGCCTTGGACTGTCGAGCGATCCAGTTGAAGTGGCTAAGACCATTATGGAAGGCAAGCCACGATGCATCGATATTGGCGAGTTCAATGGAAGGCAGTTTGTATACACAGCAGCCAGTGGTATATTCACAAAAGTTTCGTATGAAACATCTCAGAAAATCAAGAATGTCCTTGGGCATTTTGCTTACCTTTTAGAGGGAGTAAAGGACTTTACACAGTTACATTCTATTCATATGAAGATAAGAACTGATTCGGGTATGTCCTATGAGGATGAGTTTATTATGGTTGCATTCTGTAATACATTCCAAATGGGTGGCGTGTTAGCCCTCGATGAAGGTAACGTAGAACTTGATGATGGACTATTCGAACTTCTTATGATTTCGATGCCACGAGATATAGTTCAGTTTAATACTATAATTAAGTCACTCTATGAGCAAAGCTATGACGAAGACAGCGGACTGGTTCGTATAGTTAAGGTTAAGAGTGCGAACATCGATTTCCCAGCAGCCGAAGACTGGTCTCTTGATGGAGAACGCGGCGATGGTAAGATGCATAATAGCTTTAATGTTATTCATGATGCTATTCAATTAATATATTAGTTATGTAAAATTGTCACGAAATGTGCTATTATTGAATAAAGGTTATTGGGGTAAAAAAGGTACTATTTATTTAGTACCTTTTTAGTACAAATGGAGGTATTTTATGAGACTAACGTTTGTAGGTGCAGCGCACGAGGTTACAGGTTCATGTCACTACCTTAATGTGGCAGGCAAGCATATTTTAGTGGACTATGGTATGCAGCAGGGCATTGATACGTTCGAGAACGCAGAATTGCCTATAGCTGAGAATCAGGTCGATTATGTTCTTCTTACACATGCTCATATTGATCATTCAGGACTGCTTCCACTTCTTTATGCCAATGGTTTTCGCGGCGAGATAGTTGCAACACAGGCTACAGCTGATTTGTGTAGTATAATGCTTAGAGACTGTGCTCATATTCAGGCACAGGAAGCTGAGTGGAAGAATAGAAAAGCCAAGAGAAGCTCGCTTCAGGATGCGGCGGAGCCATTATATACCATGGAGGATGCAGAAGGAGCCATTCATTGTCTTAGACCATACGCTTACGGAGAGATTATAGAGCTCTGCGAGGGTGTTAAGATTAGGTTTACCGATGTTGGACATCTTCTTGGTTCATCAAGTATTGAAGTGTGGGCTACGGAAGCTGGTACCACCAAGAAAATTGTTTTCTCTGGTGATATTGGTAACAAGAAGCATACACTTATAAAGGACCCAAACTATGTTAAGGGTGCTGACTATGTAGTCATGGAGTCGACCTATGGTGACAGATATCACCTTACGGAGAAGCCTGATTATGTATTAGAATTATCGAATATTATTTCTGAGACACTTGGTAACGGTGGTAACGTTGTTATTCCATCATTTGCCGTGGGTCGTACTCAGGAAATGTTATATTACATACGAGAGATTAAGGAGAAAAATCTTGTTCCAGATTATCCTGATTTCCCAGTATACGTGGATAGTCCATTAGCAGTAGAAGCTACAGGAGTATTCCAAAAGAACATAGCAGAGTGCTTTTCAGCAGAAGCACTTGAATTAGTGAATAAGGGAATTAATCCTATAACATTCCCTAATCTTCATCTTAGTATTACAAGTGATGAATCTAAGCTTATTAACTTTGATGATGAGCCTAAGGTTATTATCTCAGCATCGGGTATGTGTGAAGCAGGTCGTATCAGACATCATCTTAAGCACAACCTGTGGAGACCAGAATGTACTATCCTGTTTGTAGGATATCAGGCAGTTGGAACTTTAGGTCGATTCATTGTTGAAGGTGAGAAGGAAGTTAAGCTTTTTGGCGAAACCATAGATGTAAGAGCTAAGATAATGCAGCTTCCAGGTATGAGTGGTCATGCTGATAAGAATGGTCTTATTGAGTGGCTGCAGAATATTGGCGATATGCCAGCCAAGGTATTCGTCGTTCATGGTGAAGACAGCGTAACAAAAGTATTTAGCGAGTGCCTTATTAGTGAGTATGGTTATGACACATATGCACCTTACAGTGGTACATCTTACGACCTGATTGCTGATGCACTTATTTACGAGGCAACACCTGTTCCAGTGGCTAAGAAGCCTAAGGCAAGCCGTGCTACTGAGGTATTCCAGAGACTTGTATCAGCTGGTAAGCGACTTCTTGAGGTTATCTATAAGAATGAAGGCGTAGCCAATAAGGATTTGATTAAGTTCTGTGACCAGATTAATTCACTGGCAGACAAGTGGGACAGAGAAATATAAAATATTAAAGGAGCTAGAAATGGATACTTACATGGAATTTATGGTCAAGAGACCTATGACAACAGCAGACAAAGTTAAGAGAATATGGTTTATGGTTCTCATAGCCTTCGCAGCAATAGGCTGGTTCTTGTTTTTAGGAGTTCAGATTATTAGCTATGCGTTCTTTATCATAGGTGTAGTACTTGTACTCTTTTATATCTATTTTGTGGTTCCAGGTACAGATATTGAGTTCGAGTATTTATATCTTGACAAGGAGATTACAGTAGACAAAATCCTTGGTAAAGAGAAAAGAAAAACCATGGGTGTATATGCTGTAGATAAAATCGAGCTTATGTGTCCATCAAGATCAGAGCGTGGAGCATACAAGAATGCATCTGGTAATTTAATGGTATATAACTACACTTCAAGAACAGAATCGGATGAATACGAACCATATGATATTTTTCTTGAGGGTAATGTGAAAATTGTACTTGACTTACCAGTAGATTTTGTTAAAATGGTACAAACTAACGCACCTAGAAAAGTCTTTTTGGACTAGGTGCTTTAATAATTTAATAAGGAGGAGAAAAGGAAAAATGGGAAGAATTGTGAAAGAAGGAATTACCTTTGATGATGTTCTGTTAGTACCAGGATATTCAGAGGTTATACCTAACCAGGTTGATCTATCAACTCATTTGACTAAGAAGATTAAGCTTAACATTCCAGTAATGAGTGCAGGTATGGACACAGTTACTGAGCACAGAATGGCTATTGCAATGGCTAGACAGGGTGGTATCGGTATCATCCACAAGAATATGTCTATTGAAGCTCAGGCAGACGAGGTTGACAAGGTTAAGCGTTCAGAGAACGGCGTTATCACAGATCCATTTTCACTTTCTCAGGATCATACATTAGCAGATGCTGACGCTCTTATGGCTAAGTATCGCATCTCAGGTGTACCTATTACAGAAGGTAGAAAGCTTATTGGTATTATTACAAACCGTGATCTTAAGTTCGAGAAGGATTTTTCAAAGAAGATTAAGGATTGTATGACAACTTCTGATCAGCTTGTTACAGCTAAGGAAGGTACAACTCTTGAGGAAGCTAAGGAGATTCTTGCAAGATCTCGTAAGGAAAAGCTTCCAATCGTTGACGATGATTTCACATTAAAGGGACTTATTACAATTAAGGATATTGAGAAGGCTATCAAGTATCCACTTGCAGCCAAGGATGACAAGGGGCGTCTTCTTTGTGGTGCTGGTGTTGGTATCACAGCCAATGTTCTTGACCGTGTTGATGCACTTGTTAAGGTTGGCGTTGACGTAGTAGTACTTGACTCAGCTCATGGCCACTCACAGAACGTTCTTAACTGCGTTAAGATGATTAAGGAGAAGTATCCTGATCTTCAGTTAATCGCTGGTAACGTAGCTACAGGAGCTGGTGCTAAGGATCTTATTGAAGCAGGAGCAGATGCTGTTAAGGTTGGTATCGGACCTGGTTCTATCTGTACAACACGAGTTGTTGCAGGTATCGGTGTTCCTCAGGTTTCAGCTATTATGGACTGCTATGAGGTTGCTAAGGAGTATGGTATTCCAATCATCGCTGATGGTGGTATCAAGTACTCAGGTGATGTTACAAAGGCTATCGCAGCTGGTGGTAGCGTATGTATGATGGGTTCAATGTTTGCTGGTTGTGAGGAAAGCCCAGGAAGCTTTGAATTATATCAGGGTAGAAAATACAAGGTTTATCGTGGTATGGGTTCTATTGGAGCCATGGAGAATGGTTCTAAGGACAGATACTTCCAGGAGAATGCTAAGAAGCTTGTTCCAGAAGGTGTTGAAGGTCGTGTAGCTTACAAGGGTACTCTTGAAGATACAGTATTCCAGTTAATGGGTGGTCTTCGTTCTGGTATGGGTTATTGTGGAACAAAGACAATCGACGAGCTTAAGGAGAACGGACAGTTCGTTAAGATTTCAGCTGCTTCACTTAAGGAGTCACATCCACATGACATCCAGATTACTAAGGAAGCTCCTAACTATAGTACAGACGATAAATAAATCTATAGGACAATATAATATGAAGAACGAAAGATATGATATAGACACAGTAAAATTATATGAGTCTGATTCATACGTTCGTGCTTTCGATGCTGAGGTAATCAGCTGTAGCGAAACTAAGATTAATGTTGGCGGTAAAGAAACTAAGGCTTACGCAGTGGTTCTTACCGCCACTGCTTTTTTTCCAGAAGGTGGCGGACAGTATGCAGACAAGGGCGTCCTCAGTGGTCAGAGAGTTTTAGATGTTCAGATAACCGATGAAGGGATTATGCATTATGTTGAGAAACCTCTTGAGGTCGGAGCAACGGTCCACGGTGAGATTGACTGGGCGATAAGATTCTCGCGTATGCAAAAGCATAGCGGCGAGCATTTGTTATGCGGTATTATTCACAATGAATATGGATATGATAACGAAGGTTTTCATTTGACTGATGAAGGCGTGACGCTTGATGTTAATGGAGCGCTTTCAGAAGAGCAGATAAGTGACGCAGAGCTACTAGCGAATAAAGCGATATATGAAAATGTTCCTATAGTTGTTTCTTATCCAGAAAGTGATGAACTTGCGATTCTTGATTACCGTAGCAAGCTTGAGCTGGCCGATGGAGTAAGGCTTGTAACCATAGAAGGATATGATGTGTGTGCATGCTGCGCACCACATGTGGCAAGAACAGGCGAAATAGGCTGTATTAAGGTCATAGAAGCTGCTCCGCATAGAGGTGGAACCAGAATTACTATGACAGCTGGAATAGGTGCATTTGAGGACTATAGTAGTATTGCTAAGGCCAATAAAAGCATTATGGCAGTGGTATCGTCAAAACGATACGAGACGGCATCATTTGTGGCAGCCATGCAGGAGCGTATGCAAAAGCTTCAAAGCGAAAATACTGCCCTTAAAAAAGAGATTACAGGTTATGTGTTTAACCAAGTTAAGGCAGATATACTAGCCAGAGATCCACAGGATATGTCTCCTGTACTTATATTCACTGATGCACTTGATGATGTGCAGCTTCGAAATGTTATAAATGAATGCTGCAACATTTTTAGTGGAAGAGTGGCAGGCTTCCTTGGGAATGATATAAATGGATACAGATATATCATTAGCTGTAAGGATAAGGACCAGACTCTTCCAGCATTTGCCAAAGAGCTTAATCAGGCTCTTGATGGTCGCGGTGGTGGCAACCAGGAGATGATTCAGGGCCAGGTAAAGAGTAGGCGTGAGGCTATTGAGAGGTATATGAAAGCTGATTAATAGCTGGTAAATAGCAACTTAATAGAAAACAACTAAATAGAAAACAGTGGATAGTTAAAATAATTATCATATAAAGCATTAAAAGCAGATATTAGTAGGCACTAGTATCTGCTTTTTTATAGCTGGTTTCTATGAGTGTTGTAAATAGGATAGACGCATGACAAGTAAAAAACATATGAATAAATATTCATATAAGTGTTGACTTTTGAAATTAATATGATATATTGAATATATGAACAAGTAATCATATGAAGAAATGTTCAGGTGATTGCAATTGGAAAGTTCAAGAGAGGAGGATTAGATGTCAGATAAGATAAAAATATCTGAACAGGAGATAGAGGAGTTATCCCAGTTTTATAAGATTTTTGGTGATCCGACAAGGCTTAGAATACTTCATACATTGTATGGCACTGAAATGTGCGTAGGAGAACTGGCCGAGAAGTTATCGATGGAACAGTCGGCAATATCGCATCAGCTTAGAGTGCTTAAGCAAATAAAGCTAGTCGCAGCCAGAAGAGATGGCAAGCAGATGGTATATTCACTGGCCGATGATCATATAGCTCAGATTCTTATGATGGGCTTAGAGCATATCAGAGAAGAAGATTAGTTAGAGCTAGTGATTAATCAAGCCAAGTAGAAAATGTATAAAATTATAAAAAAGAAAAATATGATTGGATAAAAATCATTTTAATAATTAAAAGATAGGAGATTATAACTATGAAAAAGACATTTATTTTAGAGGATTTATGTTGTGCTAACTGTGCTGCTAAGATTGAGGATGCAGTAACCAAGGTTGATGGCGTTACAAGTGCCAGCGTAGCATTTCTTACACAGAAGATGAAGGTTGAATTTGATGATGCCAAGGAAGAGGCAGTAGTTAATGAAATTAAGGCTATTGTCAAAAAAATTGAGCCAGATGTTAATGTGGTAGAGAAGTAAAAGTAGGAAAAAGATTATGACAAAAGGACTTAAAAAGCGAATTAAAAGAGTTGCAATTGGTGCTGGAGTATTTGCTGTAGCGATAATTATTGATAAGTTGCTAGAGAGTGGTTTATCAATAAATCCAGACTGGTTGGCAACAGTAGTTAAAATCGTATTATTCATGGCAGCATATATTACAATCGGCGGCGATGTAGTTCGGAAGGCAGTTAAGAATATTGTGAATGGTCATCTGATGGATGAGAACTTCTTAATGACCTTAGCAACTATAGGCGCCATGTTTGTAGGCGATTTTAGCGAAGCAGTCGCTGTTATGCTCTTTTATCAGGTTGGTGAATGCTTCCAGGATTACGCAGTTGGCAGAGCTAGAAATTCAATAAAAGATCTTATGCAGATATGTCCAGATGAAGCCACAGTTCTTCGCGATGGAGAGGAAGAAGTAGTTGATCC
>DCHQ01000030.1:15593-16795 GCA_002314855.1 Lachnospiraceae bacterium UBA1748 | reverse complement strand
CCTCTTGATGGTGTAGTAGTTAAGGGCAGCAGTAATCTTGATACAAAAGCACTTACTGGCGAGAGCATGCCAAGGGGCGTGGCAGAAGGTCAGGAAGTTATCAGTGGATGTATCAACCTTAATGGTGTTATTGAGGTTAAGGTTACCAAGGAATTTGGCGAAGCTACTGTTACTAAGATACTTGAATTAGTAGAGAATGCTAGTTCCAAGAAGGGTAAGGCAGAGCAGTTTATTACTAAGTTTGCGAGATGGTATACACCACTTGTTGTAGCGGGTTCACTTGGTCTTGCAATATTACCTCCACTTGTTAATATTTTCATCTTAAAGAGCTCTTCATTTGGCTGGGCTGCATTTAGTCCATTCATATACAGAGGACTTACTTTCCTTGTTATTAGTTGTCCTTGTGCGCTTGTTATATCAATACCACTTAGCTTCTTCGGTGGTATCGGCGGAGCTAGTAAGAAGGGTATTCTTATAAAGGGTAGTACATATCTTGAAAACATGACTAAGGCTGAATATGTAGTCATGGATAAAACAGGAACACTTACTAAGGGTGCTTTCAAGGCCACAAAGATTGTGGCATGCAGCGATAGCATGAGTGAGAGTGAGGTACTTAGTACACTTGCAATCGCAGAAGGATATTCTAGTCATCCTATTTCAGTATCAATCATAGAGGCTTATAAAGAGAAGTGTGATGGTGAAATTCCTAAGGCAGAAAACGTGGAAGAAATAGCAGGATATGGTGTGAAGGCAAGTATAGCAGGAACAGAGTATTTCGTTGGTAATGCTGAGCTTCTTAAGAAGCAGGGCGTAACTCCAGTGGCGGCACCTGATTACGGTACGATTGTTTATCTTGCAGACAGTGAGAAATGTCTTGGATACTGCTTACTTGAAGATGAAATAAAAGCTGATTCTAAGGCTGCTGTGGAGAGCTTTAAGAATAACGGTGTCAAGGATGTTGTAATGCTTACTGGTGATAGAAGAGAAACAGCGGAGCGTGTGGCAAGCGAGATAGGTATTACAAGCGTCTATAGTGAACTGCTTCCAGGTGATAAGGTTGATAAGGTTGAAGAAATCTTTAAGAAAAAATCTGACAAGGGAATGGTTGTATTCGTAGGTGATGGTATTAATGATGCACCAGTATTAGCCAGGGCAGATATAGGTATTGCGATGGGTGGTCTTGGCAGTGATGCGGCCATTGA
>DCHQ01000030.1:5045-15515 GCA_002314855.1 Lachnospiraceae bacterium UBA1748 | reverse complement strand
AAAGACGGTGGCTATTGTTAAGGAAAATATTGTATTTGCTATTGGAGTTAAGATACTTGTTTTGCTTTTTGCCGCTTTAGGTATTGCAGGAATGTGGTGGGCTATCTTCGCCGATGTTGGTGTTGCATTCTTGGCGATCCTTAATGCTATGAGAGCATTATATATAAAAGAATAGTTGTTAATACAATTGTATAAAACTTATTTTAATGGCATAATTTCGTAAGAGGTTATGTCATTATTTTTTGTATACAAATAGCAGGAGATTGCAGAGTCAGGAACCCACGATGAACTTGTTAGCAAGGGCGGAATATATGCTCGTATGAATGAAGTACAGAGCTAATCTGCAGGACTAGTATGTATGTGTAAATAAAAGATTGATTTAAGCCTGAATAGGTGGTAAATTATAATAACCTAGTAGAAAAATAGGCATTAATCAAGATAGGTAGAGATATGACATTAACACAATTACAATATGTAGTTGCAATAGCAGATTCTAAGTCAATGAATAAAGCAGCCAATGATTTATTCGTATCACAGCCAGCTCTTTCAGGTGCTATAAAAGAGCTTGAAGAAGAATTGTCGATGCAGCTATTTACCAGAACCAATAAGGGAATAGTAGTTACTATAGAGGGCGAAGAGTTCCTAAGCTATGCAAGGCAGATGATAGAGCTTCAGACCATGGTTGAAGACCGTTTTGTGAGCCGCAAGGAGAACAAGAAAAAGTTTAGTGTCTCAATGCAGCATTATTCATTTGCAGTAGATGCATTTATTGAACTGGCTAATAAATATTCGATGAATGAATACGAACTTGCAGTTCATGAAACTAAGACATTTGAGGTCATTGAGAATGTAAAGAATCATAGAAGTGAGATAGGTATTCTTTATGTTAATGATTTTAATTACAAGGCACTAAACAAGATTTTTCAGGATAGCGAGCTTGAGTTCGTTCCTTTGTTTGAATGTGGTGTATGTGTATATATTGCAGCATCCCACCCACTTGCGAAGAAGAAGATAATCGAGTTCGAGGAGCTTGCAGATTATCCTTGTCTTTCCTTTGAACAGGGCGATAAGAGTTCATTTTATTATGCTGAGGAAGTACTTAGTACCCTTGAATACCGTCAGATTATTAAGGCTGATGACAGAGCTACAATGCTTAACCTTATGACAGGTATGAACGGATATACATTATGTTCTGGTATAATATATGGTGATCTTAATGAAGGTAATTATGTTTCAATTCCACTTAAGTCCGATGATACTATGACTATAGGTTATATTAAGAGAAAGCATATGCCATTATCAAAACTGGCAGCAGAATATATAGAGATTATTAAGAAAGCGAGAGCTAAATAAATGAATATAAAAAATACAATAGACGATGCAGCAGCTAAGCTTGAAAAAAATTATCAGTCACAGGGTATCTTTGAAATGGGCGTAGGCGATAAGATGCCTAATAGAGAAGAAATTATTAATATAATCAATGAAACAAGAAGAGTTATTTTTCCAGGATTTTTTGGACCAGAAAATACAGCTCTTGTAAATCTTAATTCATTTGCCGGAACTACACTTGCCAGCATTTATGAAAAACTTTTTAGACAAATTAGAGTGGCTTTCCTGTATAATAAAAAGAAGGCAGTAGAGAATGTGGAGGCGTTAGCTGAAGACATAGCACTTAAATTTATCAGTAAGCTTCCAGAAATACAGGAGCTTCTTCTCAAGGATACAGAGGCGTATCTTGCTGGCGACCCTGCTGCAGGCAGCAAAGAGGATATTATATTCTCATATCCTGGAATATATACAATATATGTTTATCGTATTGCACATATTTTATATGAGCTTGAGGTTCCATATATTCCTCGTATTATGACAGAGCATGCTCACAGCAAGACTGGTATAGATATTAACCCAGGTGCAGTGATTGGTGAGTATTTCTTTATTGATCATGGTACAGGCATTGTAATTGGTGAAACAACTAACATTGGTGATCATGTTAAGATATATCAGGGTGTTACACTTGGTGCTCTTTCAACCATGAAGGGTCAGGAACTTTCAGGAGTAAAGAGACATCCTACTATTGAAGATAATGTTGTAATATATGCCAATACAACAGTTCTTGGTGGTAATACTGTAATAGGTAAGAACTCTGTTATCGCAGGTAATACATTTGTAACACAGTCAGTTCCAGCCGATACTAAGGTATCAGCCTTTATGCCTGAACTTCAGATAAAGAAGAGAAACTAGTATTATATTAGGTAAGGTGTAGAACAATGTTTTATGCTTTGGCAATTTTATATTTTGAAATAGTGTTGCTTATAACAACAGTGGGAATTAATAGTGCTATGTATGGCGTATACATAGCGCTTTTTTCTGTTGGGATTGGAATGGGCCTAGCTGTAATAACATCGCTTATCCACAAGCCTATAGTGACAAGGATTATAAAAGTAGTGTTCCTAATTATAGGAGCTATTCTTTATGGCGCCATATATCTTTCGTATAGGGAATACCTGATGTTCTATGATGTGGAAACCATGCTGTCAGGTGCGGGTGGTGCATTCACTTCGTATGGTCATGAAATAAAAAATCTTGTACTTAGTCCATCTGGTATTATTACCATTATTCTATTGCTTCTTCCTTTGGTGCTTTATGTTGTGATTGGAATAAAGCTTGGTAAGGCCAAGGTTATTTCCTATAGAGGCAAAAAGCTGGCAGCTGTAGTGTTAGTTATGGCTGCGTCATTTATAGTAGCCCATTCATTAATAAGCTGTAATCAGGCAGACTACCTGGTTTATTCCGAGCAATATACATTTGATCAGTCAGTACGAAGATTTGGCCTATTAAGATCTCTTTCAGCTGAAGCGTATAAGGCAGTTAATGGCGGTAATGATAATTCGCTAAGCTTTATGGCTGAGGAGGAGTTTGTATATGTACCAGTTTCGGCTTCTCAGTCTTCGACTTCCGATAATAGTGCGAATGGTGGAGGACAAAAAGCACCAGCTAGTACAGCTACTGTATCAGATAATGGAGCAGTATCAGATAATGGAATAACAACTGATGATGAGATAGATGAGATACAAGAGATAGAAACTGCATATAATGAGCTGAACATAGACTTTGAAAGTTTGGCGCAGGCTGGTGGTGATCTTGCAGCGCTTGATGAATATGTTATGAATCTTAATCCATCATGTAAGAATGAATATACAGGTCTATTCGAAGGCAAGAATCTTATATTTATTACTGCTGAGGCTTTTACTGCCGAAGCAATAGATGAAGAGCTTACTCCAACACTTTATCGTATGGCCACTAAGGGTATACAGTTTACTGATTATTATCAGCCAGCAGGCGCAGGAACCACAGGAGGAGAATATCAGAATCTGTTTGGTATGCTTGCTACTTCAGGAGGCAACAGCGTCAAGAATACTCAGGATCATTATAACTATATGACCATTGGTACTCAGTTAGGATTACTGGGATATCAGGGGGCAGCATTTCATAATGGAATGGCTGGTTTTTATGACAGAAATTTAACTCATATTAACCTTGGATATTCGGATGGATATTTTGCTATTGGTAGTGGACTTGAGAATATGGTTACTGGCAACAGTAGCAGCGATATAACCTTATTTAAGGATACTCTGCCTTTATATTTTGATAAGGAACCGTTCAATCTATATTATATGACTATAAGCGGTCATAGCCCTTATATGGGTGGTTATGCGTATAAATACTGGAATGATGTGAGTGGACTTGAGCATCTTGACCTTGTAAAGGGATATTTATCAACGCAGATGGAACTGGATAGAGCCATGGAGTGGACTATTAGTGCGCTGGAAGAGCAGGGAATAGCAGATGATACTGTCATAGTTATTTCAGCCGATCATTTTCCTTATGGACTAGATGATGCCAGCCTGGGACTAGGATATCCTAATTTGGAAGATTTATATGGTGAACATATTAAAAATGAATTTGACCGTGACCACAACAGGCTGATTATATGGTCAGGCTGTCTTGAGGACAGTGAACCAATAGTAGTGGACACGCCCACAGAAAGTATAGATATACTGCCAACATTATTAAATTTGTTTGGTGTGAAGTATGATTCAAGACTGTTACCAGGGCGTGATGTATTTTCAGATGCAATGCCACTGGTATATTATACGAACAATGCATGGCGTACAGAGCTGGGCACATATATCTATGGTATCTTCACTCCAGTAGAAGGAGCAGAGATACCAGATGGATATGTTCAAGCTGTTACGGGTATTGTTAAGAATAAACTTAGTTATTCCAAAGGTGTTCTGGCCACTGATTATTACAGACATGTATTCGAAGGCCACGATTGGAATGAATAGTATTATATGTTATAGGTGAAGTTAGAAACCTGTTTTGTAATAATATCTTCAAGCGAGATACTATCAAAGTACTGATTTATCACATCATAAAGGCCTTTATAAATAGGCAGAGTAATACAATCAGCACATTTCTCACAAAGGTTAGGATCGTTGTCCATACAGCTGACAGGATTAAGAGAACCCTCAGCACTTTGAAGAATTTCTCTAACTGTTATGAGCGCTGGATTTCTTGATAACTTATAACCGCCAAGGTGGCCTTTATTGGCTATTAGCAGATTGTCTCTACTTAAAAATGGGACTATCTGCTCCAAATATTTTTTGGAAATTTCCTGTCGATCAGATATATCCTTGAGCGCAATGAATCCGTCGTTATAGTGTTGTGCTAGGTCTATCATCATTCTAAGAGAATAGCGACCTCTGGTTGATATTTTCATATTATTTTTCCTTATTTCAATAAAATACAATATGTTATTACCTATAATACCACGGAAATGGTAGGCATTCAAATGGTGGGGTATAAGCATAAGTTATAACTAGCTAAAAGTTTTAGGCAATGGACAAAATGAAAATGATTAACTATAATGCAGATATAACCTATTAAAACGATAGGCGAACACGCATATACTAATATTTAATATAAGGAGGACAAACAAATGTCAAAGATTATTGAAAGCTCATTAGAGCTCATTGGAGGAACACCACTTTTAAAGTTAAATAGATACAGCAAGAAGGCTGATGCTACTGCAGCAACAATATTAGCTAAGCTTGAGTATCTTAATCCAGCAGGATCAGTTAAGGATAGAGTAGCATTATCAATGATTGAGGATGCAGAGAAAAAGGGACTTCTTAAGCCAGGAGCAACAATCATCGAGCCAACAAGTGGTAACACAGGTATTGGTCTTGCAGCAGTTGCTACAGCCAAGGGATACAAAGCAATTCTTACATTACCAGATACAATGTCAGTTGAGAGAAGAAATCTTCTTAAGGCTTACGGCGCTGAAATCGTTCTTACTGAGGGCGCTAAGGGTATGAAGGGTGCTATTGCCAAGGCTGAGGAGCTTAATAAAGAAATCGAGGGTTCAATAATCCTTGGACAGTTCGTTAACCCAGCTAATCCAGCAATCCACAGAGCGACAACAGGTCCAGAAATCTGGGAGCAGACAGATGGAAAGGTTGATATCTTTGTAGCAGGTGTTGGTACAGGTGGAACAGTTACAGGTGTTGGTGAGTACCTTAAGGAGAAGAATCCTAATGTAAAGGTAGTAGCTGTTGAGCCAGCAACTAGCCCAGTTCTTTCAACAGGTACAGCTGGTCCTCACAAGATTCAGGGTATTGGTGCTGGATTTGTTCCAGAAACATTAAATACAAAGATTTACGATGAAGTAATTACTATTGAAAATGAAGATGCATTTGAGGAAGGAAGAAACTTTGCAAGAAGCGAAGGTATCCTTGTAGGTATTTCATCAGGTGCAGCACTTAAGGCAGCAGCTATATTAGCTAAGAGACCAGAGAATGCTGGAAAGACAATCGTAGCATTACTTCCAGATTCAGGAGACAGATATTTATCAACAGCATTATTTTCAGAATAATAAGTAATGTCAATAGTTAAGTTAAGGAGAAGACAATGAGCGACTATAAATTCGAAACATTACAGTTACATGTAGGTCAGGAACAGCCTGATCCAGCCACAGATTCAAGAGCAGTACCTATTTATCAGACAACATCTTATGTATTTAGAAACTCACAGCATGCAGCTGACCGTTTTGGTCTTGCTGATTCTGGTAATATCTATGGTAGACTTACAAACTCTACACAGGGCGTATTCGAGCAGAGAATTGCAGCACTTGAAGGTGGTTCAGCAGCTCTTGCAGTAGCAAGTGGCGCTGCAGCTATCACATATACTATTCAGGCACTTGCAGCTAATGGTGGTCATATTGTTGCTCAGAAGACAATCTATGGCGGAAGCTATAATCTTCTTGCTCATACACTTACTCAGTATGGTATTACAACAACTTTCGTTGATGCACATAATCTTGATGAAATAAAGGCAGCAATTCAGGATGATACAAGAGCTATTTATCTTGAGACTCTTGGAAATCCTAATTCAGATATTCCAGATATCGATGTTATCGTAGCACTTGCTCATGAGGCAGGACTTCCAGTAGTAGTAGATAATACTTTTGGTACTCCTTACCTCTTTAGACCATTTGAGCACGGCGCTGATATCGTTGTTCACTCAGCCACAAAGTTTATTGGTGGTCACGGTACAACTCTTGGTGGTATCATCATCGAGTCAGGTAAGTTCGACTGGAAGGCAAGTGGTAAGTATGGCAACATTGCTGATCATAACCCAAGCTATCATGGAATCAGTTTCTATGATGCAGTAGGACCTGCAGCTTTTGTAACATTTATCAGAGCAATTCTTCTTCGTGATACAGGTGCAACTATTTCACCATTCAACGCATTCCTTCTTCTTCAGGGAACAGAAACACTTTCACTTCGTCTTGACAGACATGCTGAAAATACCAAGAAGGTTGTAGAGTTCCTTAAGAATCATCCAAAGGTTGCTAAGGTAAATCATCCATCACTTCCAGATCATCCAGATCATGCTCTTTATGAGAAGTACTTCCCTAATGGTGGTGCTAGTATCTTCACATTCGATGTTAAGGGTGGCAAAGAAGAAGCTTGGAAATTCATTGATAATCTTGAGATATTCTCACTTCTTGCTAACGTTGCTGATGTTAAGAGCCTTGTTATTCATCCAGCTTCAACAACTCATTCTCAGCTTACAGATGAGGAACTTGCCGATCAGGGTATTAACCAGAGCACAATCAGACTTTCTATTGGTACAGAGCATATCGATGATATTATTGCTGACCTTGAGAAGGGATTTGCAAGTATATAATTAGGTATCTATATATTGAATATTAGATATATATGCGATTTAGGGACTTTCTGCGAATGAATGTCCCTATTTGCGTTATGCGATTATCGTTATAGATGTTATAATATAACAAGATATAATCCCAGAAAGAGAGATTGGATAATGCAGAACAAAACAGTTGTAGTAGGTATGTCTGGTGGAGTTGATTCGTCAGTAGCAGCTTATCTATTAAAAGAGCAGGGCTATAATGTAATAGGTGTAACCATGCAGATATGGCAGAAGGATGATGTCAGCGCTGTGGAAGACAATGGCGGATGCTGTGGGCTGACAGCTGTTGACGATGCCAGAAGAGTATGTGACAGGCTTGGAATACCTCATTATGTCATGAATTTCAGGGATATATTTAAGCATGAGGTTATAGACGACTTTATATCAGAATACGTATCTGGAAGGACTCCTAATCCATGTATTCGTTGTAATAGATATGTTAAATGGGAAGCACTTCTTAAAAGAAGTCTCGAGATAGGTGCTGATTATATTGCAACTGGACATTATGCAAGAATAAGTAAGCTTGATAATGGAAGATTCGCTATAGTGAAATCCATTACTGACAAGAAGGATCAGACCTATGCATTATACAACCTTACTCAGGAGCAACTCTCTAGAACTCTTTTCCCAGTAGGAGAGTATGAGAAGGATGAGATACGTAGGATTGCTGAGGAGATAGGCCTTGCGGTAGCTCATAAGAAGGATAGTCAGGATATATGCTTTGTGCCTGATGATGACTATGGAAGATTTATGAGGGAGGAAGGCGTGGAACTTCCACCTCCAGGTGATTTTGTTGATAAAGAAGGCAACAAGCTGGGTGAGCATAAAGGTATACATCAATATACCATAGGACAGCGAAAGGGCCTTGGTATAGCATTTGGTACACCTATTTATGTATGTGATATTAATACAGATAATAATCAGGTTGTATTAGGTAGCAATGATGATATTTTCTCTAGTTCACTGCTCTGCAAAGATTTGAATCATATGGGAGTGGAAAGATTCCCAGAGGATAAAGAAATATTTACAAAGATTCGTTATGGCTCTAAGGGAGAATACTGTAAGATTACATATCTTGGTGAAGACTTATGCAGGTGTGATTTTGTGAAGCCTGTAAGAGCTATTACCCCTGGACAGGCAGTGGTTTTCTATGATGGCGATGTTGTTCTTGGTGGTGGAATTATTACCAGATAAATAGTGATGTGGTCAAAAATAGGGTAGCAACTTAGTAGCTAATGATGAGATATATTGGCTAAATTAATTTATCATATAGAAAGTAAAAAAATAAAAGAAGGAACTAACGATGACAAAGTATAGTGATATGACATTTACTGGCGAAAGAGCTTTATATGGGGTTAATGATGTATACGTAGAGAATTCAAGATTCTGCGATGGTGAGTCTCCATTAAAGGAAAGCAGTGATATAGAGGTAGCCAAAAGCGTATTTGCATGGAAATATCCATTCTGGTACTGCAAGAATGTTAAGGTAACTGATTGCACATGGGAAGAGATGGGACGCGCAGGAGTATGGTATACCGATAATATGCTTGTTAAGGACTCTATTATCGAAGCACCTAAGAATTTTAGACGCTGTAATGGTCTTGAGCTTGTGAATGTTGATTTCAAACTGGCTGAAGAGACATTATGGAGTTGTAATAATATTAAAATGACAAATGTGTCAGCCAAGGGTAACTATTTTGCCATGAATTCCAGCAACATAGAGGTTGATGGATTTACCCTCGATGGTAATTATTCATTTGACGGCTGCAAGAATGTGAAGGTAAGTAATTCCAAGCTTATTAGTAAAGATGCTTTCTGGAATGCTGAGAATGTTACAGTAGTAAATACATATATATCAGGCGAATATCTTGGATGGAATTCCAAGAATCTTACATTTATCGACTGTACTATAGAGAGCCTTCAGGGATTATGCTATATTGACAACCTTGTCATGAAGAATTGTAAGCTTGTTAATACAAATCTTGCATTCGAATACTGTAGTGATATAGAAGCTAAGATTGACGGTAAGGTTGATAGCGTATTTAACCCAATTTCAGGTGTTATTGAGGCCGATGAAATCGAAGAACTCATAGTAGAGAAAGACCTTGTAGATCCTAGCAAAACAAGGATAGTTAGCGCCAAGATTAATAAGCGCAGCGACAAGCCGGACTGGAAATAAATCCCACTTTAAATTAAATATTTTACAAATTGTTAGCACTCTCTGTTGACGAGTGCTAATTTTAGTGTTATAACATACTCGTAAAGTGTTTTATTGTTTACGGCAGTGAAAGGAGACGAATATGAACATTTCTAAATTTACCCAGAATTCTGTGGCTGCTGTTAATATGTGCGAAAAATTAGCGTATGAGTATGGCAACCAGGAAGTCGATCAGGAGCATTTACTTTATGCTCTTTTAAGTCTTGACGACAGTCTTATATTAAAGCTCATTGGCAAAATGGAAATTAATACAGAGCATTTTGTGGAAAGAGCTAAGCAGGCCCTTGAAAAGAGGGTTAAGGTTCAGGGCGGTAATATTATACTCAGCCAGGCACTTAATAAAGTACTAACCACGGCCGAGGATGAGGCCAAGAGAATGGGAGACGATTATGTATCGGTAGAACATCTCTTTATCCGTATGATTAGTGAACCTAACAAAGAAATTAAATCTATATTTACTGAATATGGTATTACCAAAGAACGTTTTCTTATGGCTCTATCAGGAGTGAGAGGAAATCAGCGCGTTACAAGTGATAATCCAGAAGGAACATATGAAGTTCTTGAAAAATATGGCCAGGATCTTGTGGAAAAGGCTAAGCATCAGAAGCTTGATCCGGTAATTGGTCGTGATAATGAGATTCGTAATGTAATACGTATATTATCAAGAAAGACCAAGAACAATCCTGTTCTTATAGGTGAACCTGGTGTTGGTAAAACTGCAGTCGTTGAAGGACTGGCCCAGCGTATTGTAAGAGGAGATGTACCAGAAGGTCTTAAGGATAAGAAGGTATTCTCGCTTGATATGGGTGCCTTAGTAGCCGGAGCCAAGTATAGAGGTGAATTCGAAGAGCGACTCAAGGCTGTTCTTGAAGAGGTTAAAAAGTCCGAGGGACAGATATTATTATTCATAGACGAGATACATACAATAGTAGGAGCTGGTAAGACTGATGGAGCTCTTGATGCAGGTAATA
>DCHQ01000030.1:0-5014 GCA_002314855.1 Lachnospiraceae bacterium UBA1748 | reverse complement strand
ATGCTTGCAAGAGGCGAGCTTCACTGTATAGGAGCTACAACTCTTGATGAGCATCGTAAGTATATTGAAAAGGATCCAGCACTTGAGCGTCGTTTCCAGCCTGTAATGGTTGATGAGCCTACTGTTGAGGATACCATATCAATTCTTCGAGGACTTAAGGACAGATATGAAGTATATCATGGAGTTAAGATAATGGATAATGCACTTGTTAGTGCAGCCACATTATCACACAGATATATTGCTGACAGATTTTTACCAGATAAGGCCATCGATTTGGTGGATGAAGCCTGTGCACTTATCAAAACAGAACTCGATAGTATGCCAACCGAACTAGATGAAATGCAGCGTAAGATTCTGCAAATGGAAATAGAGGTTCAGGCCCTGAAAAAGGAAACTGACCAGATGAGTCAAGAACGTTTGGAGGCTTTACAGAAGGAACTGGCTGAGGATAAGGAGAAGTTTGATCTTGCCAGAGCCGACTGGGATAAGGAGAAAAATGCTGTTGGAAATCTATCCAAGCTTCGTGAGCAGATAGAGAGTGTCAATAATCAAATCCAGATTGCACAAAGAGAGGGAGACCTTGAAAAAGCTGGAGAATTGACCTATGGAACATTGCCTGCGTTAAAGAAACAGCTCGAAGAATTGGAAGAAAATAGTAAAAATCAGAAGACTGTATATCTTCATGAACAGGTATCTGATGAGGAGATAGCTCGTATTATTTCAAGATGGACTGGTATACCAGTTTCTAAGCTTAACGAGTCAGAGAGAAGTAAGATACTAAATCTTGAAGATGAAATGCATAAACGTGTTGTAGGACAGGATGAAGGCGTTACTAAGGTGGCAGAAGCAATCCTTCGTTCTAAGGCTGGAATTAAGGACCCTAGTAAGCCAATAGGTTCATTCCTATTCCTTGGACCTACAGGTGTTGGTAAGACAGAGCTTGCCAAGACATTGGCCGAGAATCTTTTTGACGACGAGGCTAATATTGTCAGACTTGATATGAGTGAATATATGGAGAAGTTTTCCGTATCCAGACTAATAGGAGCGCCTCCAGGATACGTTGGATATGACGAAGGAGGACAGCTTACAGAGGCTGTTCGAAGAAAGCCTTACAGCGTAGTACTTTTTGACGAGATAGAAAAGGCTCATCCTGACGTCTTCAACGTACTGTTACAGGTGCTTGATGATGGTCGAATAACTGATTCTCAGGGCAGAACCGTTGATTTTAAGAATACAATAATAATCCTTACATCCAATATTGGAGCACCGCTCCTACTTGATGGAATAGATAGTGATGGAAATATAAAGCCTGAAACTGAGGATATGGTACTGGGCGAGCTTAGAGCTCATTTTAGACCAGAGTTCCTTAATAGACTGGATGAAACCATATTATTTAAGCCATTAACCAAGGATAATATTGGCAATATCGTAGAACTTATCATGAAGGATCTAAATAACAGACTTTCTGACAGGGATATACGAGTAGAACTTGATGATGATGCAAGACTATTTATTATAGACAATGGTTATGACCCTGTATACGGTGCTAGACCACTTAAGAGATATATTCAGAAGACCGTTGAAACTCTTAGCGCCAAGCTTATTCTTGGCGGTGATATAGGAGCTAAAGATGTCATAAGAATAACACTCGATAATGGTGTCTTACAGGCGGTAAAAGCGTAAACATTGTCCGAAGGGCTATTTTGTGGTATTATATTTCTTGGCGACAAGATATTGTGGTTGATTTATCTCGCTATAAATCACAGGTAAAATTATGGGATTATTTGTGAATAATATGAGCGGATTATGTTAACCGATTACAGGCAATAGATTGTTACTTCCAATATGATGGTTTAGAGAATAAGCAGTTGACATAATTATTAGTGAAGTTTACATAACAATACGAGGAATTTAGTATGGATGATAAGAAATATGGTCTTGTTCTTGCAGGTGGTGGAGCCAAGGGAGCTTACCAGATAGGTGCGCTTCAGGCTCTTAAGGAGATGGGCGTTCTTGATAATGTGGTTGCGGTAGCAGGTAACTCGATAGGTTCTGTTAATATGTCGCTTTTGCTTGGCGCTGATCTTGATAAAGCTAAGGGACTGTGGAGTAATGTGGTTCCAGAGGATTTTGTTGATATAGACATTGATAAGCCTGTTTCTGTGCCATTTGTGGACGGTGTTTTCTCAAGAGAGGGAATGATAAGACTCCTCAGTGAAAATGTGGATTTTGCCAAGATTAGTGCCCTTGATATTCCGGTGTATATAACAGTTGCCGAGGCAACTCATGATGCGGATATCATGAAGGCAAAATACGTGAAGGTCAACGGACTTAGTAGCGAAGAGATTTTGAAGTATGTCATAGCTTCCTCAGCGATACCAGTAATGTACAGCTCAGTCAGTGTAGGCGAAGGTCGATACATGGATGGTGGATTTGTGGATAATACTCCAGTAAGACCAGTTTATGACGGTGGAGTTAAGGATATTATTGTGATAAGTAATGATTCAGAATATGTTCCTGAAAAGGACAAGTTCCCAGAGGCCAATCTTTTATCAATTATTCCGAGTAAGCCTCTTGATATGGACTTTACTATAGGAACAGTTGATTTTAGTCAGGCCAATATTCAGTATAGAATGAAGCTTGGATATATGGATGCGAAAACACAGATGCTTGGATACCTTAGTGGTACCAATGTGGTATCGGATAAGATTATAGAAGGCAATCATAATCTGGCTATGCATGAGCATAATCGTTCTGTACTTGAAGCCAGCTATAATAGCAATATGCAGGGGCTTGCCAAGCTGTTAGGAGATTTGTAAACCGTGAAGACATTTAACAAATATATATTTAACAATAGATATTTTTCCACATTCATACTGTTGATAATGTTGATAACAACTGTCGGAGCCTTATTAACAGGGTGTTCCACGGATGATAAGGTGGTTTTAACCACTGGTTTTGGGAACGAGGAGATCATGCGAATTGGTGATCTTGATTGTTCCACACAGGAAGCTTTGTTATATCTTTCTGATACAAAGAAGGAATATGCCAAGCTTTACGGGGCTGATATATGGTCGGTTAGTATTAATGGAGTGTATGTCAAGGATAACATAAAAACCATGGTTCTTAACCAGATTATTAAAACCAAGGTAATGAACCTGATGGCTGCTGATATGGGTATTGCTCTTGATGAGGACTCTATAAAGGGTGCTAAGGTGCTAGCCAGGGATTATTACGAGGCACTTAGCGATGATGATAAGGCTAAGCTTGGTAATATAACTCAGGAAAAGCTGGAAGAAATCTACCAGGAAAAGACATTGGCCGGTTTGTTATATCAGGAATTAACAAATGATATTAATCAGGAAATCAGTGATGATGAAGCCAGGACAATTGTCCTAAAACAGATATATGTTTCATATGGACAAAATGATACAGACAAGGTAGATGCCAGAACTAAGT
Source organism: Lachnospiraceae bacterium UBA1748 (assembly GCA_002314855.1). Classification (GTDB taxonomy): domain Bacteria; phylum Bacillota; class Clostridia; order Lachnospirales; family Lachnospiraceae; genus NK4A136. Next base: position 1,555 of record DCHQ01000030.1, on the reverse strand, counting down.
GTGAAGAGGCAGTGGCTCAGTTCGGTGAGGGTGTACCTTTCGAAAAATTGATAGGACAGTATTCCGAGAAAGAAGAAGAGTCCCTATATTATCAGAAGGGTGACTTACCTGAAAGTATGGAGATTAGCGCGTTTAATCTTGGACAGGGTGAGATAAGCGATATTATTGAAGGTAATGACGGATATTATATTCTGTACTGTGTAAATCCTAATGATTTAAGCGTAACAGAAAGTACCAAGGCCGAGATTATAGAAAACAGAAAAAGGGAAGCTTTCGATGAGAAGTATGAGGCCTTTAATAAAACTGTTTCGTACTATATTAATATGGAACTGTGGGATTCCATTGATTATGAAATCAATTAAAAACACAATTGTTAGCACTCGATACAAACGAGTGCTAATTTTTTATTGACTTTTGATATATGGGGTAGTAAACTGTTTTCTAGTGGGGAAAGGGAAGACTTTCTTCGAAATTAGTTTTTTAGAAGGGATGTGATTTATATGCCAAGTAAGCACGGCAATTTATCAATCAATAGTGAAAACATTTTTCCAGTTATTAAGAAGTGGTTATATTCTGACCATGATATTTTCTTTAGAGAACTCGTAAGTAATGGTTGCGATGCCATCACTAAGCTGAAGAAGCTTGATATGATGGGTGAGTATACTCTTTCAGATGGTTATAAGGGTAAAATCGAGGTTATTGTAAGCCCAGAAGATAAGACTATTACATTTAGAGATAATGGTCTTGGAATGACAGCTGATGAGGTAGAAGAGTATATTGCTCAGATAGCATTCTCTGGTGCCACAGACTTCATCACAAAGTATAAGGATAAGGCCAATGAAGATCAGATTATCGGTCACTTTGGACTTGGTTTCTATTCTTCATTCATGGTAGCTGATGAAGTTACAATCAATACTCTTTCTTATAAAGAAGGTTCTAAGCCAGTTAAGTGGGTATGCGATGGCGGTACAGAGTATGACATGAGCGAGGGGACCAAGACAGATATTGGTACTGAGATTATCCTTTCTGTTAATGAGGACTGTCTTAAGTTTGCTAATAAGTATGAAGCAGAGGAAGTTCTTAAGAAGTACTGTTCATTTATGCCAGCTGAGATATATCTTAGCCAGAAGGGTGAGCAGCTTACTGAAGTAATAGATATGGACGAGAAGCTTGATACTGACGAAGTTATCGAAACAGTTAAGAGTGAAGTTAAGGAAGGCGAGGAGCCTAAGCCAGATCGTCTTAAGATAAAGAAGAGACCTGTAGCGCTCAATGAGACTCAGCCACTTTGGACAAAGCATCCTAATGACTGTACTAAAGAGGAGTACCTTGATTTCTATAGAAAGGTATTCAAGGATTATAAGGAGCCATTATTCTGGATCCACCTTAATATGGATTATCCATTTAACCTTAAGGGTATTCTTTACTTCCCTAAGATTAATATGGAGTACGAGTCAGTAGAGGGCGTAATCAAGCTTTACAACAATCAGGTATTCGTAGCTGATAATATCAAGGAAGTTATCCCAGAGTTCCTTATGCTTCTTAAGGGTGTAAT
>DCHQ01000042.1:937-9921 GCA_002314855.1 Lachnospiraceae bacterium UBA1748 | reverse complement strand
GAATTTTCATCCATAACGATGTATTTATCTTTAGGTGAACGTCCTGTGAATACACCAGTCATAACGTTAACTGTGTCAAGTTCTGTGTTCTGGCCTACTTCATATCCCTCAAGACCAGCCTTTGTCTCTTCCTCGAATAATAATTCGTAAGAAGGATTGTAAACAACTTCTGTTGTTCCTGTGATGCCATACTTTGTTAAATCGATTGCCATCTTTTCATTTACCTCTCTTAATTATTCTATCTAATACTCATAACTACAAAGCACTGTATCCACAGCACCCCATAGTAATGTATTATACGCAACATAAATTCTACCAAAACTGCAATTCCATTGTCAATAAATAAACGCCCAAAAATCCATAAAGTTAACGGATTTTTGAGCGTCAAATATTAATATGGCATGCCGTATAGTTCAAAGTATTTACTAAATACTCTCTTGGCAATAGGTACGCAGTAATCGCCACCTGTACCAGCACCTTCAAGAATAATAGTAACACATACCTGCGGATTATCAGCTGGAGCATAACCAGTAAAGAGTGCGTGTGATGAATCATCTTTTTCCTGATACTCAGCCGAACCTGTCTTACCAGCGGCTGTATAAGCCTGCCCTGAAAGTCTGTTGGCTGTACCATGCTCAACGTCGTACTTAAGGAATTCTCTAAGCTGAGCTGCATCTTCACTACTCATAACGCGACCAAGTTCCTGCTTACCATAAGTCTTAATAACCTCGCCCTCAGCAGACTGAACTCCTGATATAACGTAAGGAGTAAGCATCACTCCATCATTGGCAATGGCAAGTGTAATCATATTTAAATGAAGTGGAGTCATCTGAACTTCACCCTGTCCAATAGCTGTCTGAACCATCTCAGCATTAGACATATACTCTCTCATTGATACGTGACTCTGCTTTGCCTCGAACTGAACTGGAAGGTCAGTATTAAACATAAGCTCCATAAGTGTATCAGCAAACATTGTTTTATCAAGCTTCATACCAATATTGGCAAATGAACTGTTACATGAATTACCAAGTGATGAATACAGATTCTCACCACCATGAACATTATGTCTAAAGCAATGAATCACAGTATCATCAGCTTTGATAGAACCGGAACATGTATAGTAGTAGTTCTTATATGAATCAGGATTTTCCTTCATATATTCGTAGGTTGTAATAATCTTGAAGGTAGAACCTGGAGGATATATACCCTGTGATGCTCTATTTAACAATGCTGCATTCTTTGTGTCCTTAGTAAGGTCATCCCAATCATCCATAACAGTATTAGGGTTAAAGGTTGGTGCCGATACCATTGCAAGTATCTCCCCTGTTTCAACCTTAGTTACGATAACTGCTCCCTTATACATACCAAGTGAACTATACGCAACATCCTGAATTTCAGGAACAAGTGTGGTTGTTACAATATTACCAGGGTTCTTCTTGCCTGCCACACCATTGGAGGTTCTGGTTGCAAAAGAAACATTGGACTGAATAAGATTCATATTCATGGATTTTTCTATACCTGTATTACCGAATGTAGAATAACCAACGATATGAGCATACTCTCCGTCATAAGGATAATATCTTCTCTCATTACCTGCTGCATCAACAAGTGTCTCAGCAAGAACTGTACCATCAGCTGCGAGAATTGAACCTCTTATAGTTTCAGCAGCAACAATCTCCTGTCTTACAATATTGTACTCGTTGCTAATAGCCTCTTCCTTCTCACCAAGCATGTAAGAAATGAGGTTACCAACTATAGCTATGAATAAAATACCATTAGTTACGGATAATATAATTGCATTGATTTTTCTCTTCTTTGCAATAACCTCTTCATCGCTCATTGATATTTCATCTGCCATATCAAGTTCAAGGTTCTGAGTTGCATCTGCCTTCTTTTTACGAGGAAGTCTCGAAATACCAATACATATACCAAACAGGAATATGGTAGACATTGCCGAAGAACCACCATTACTGATAAGTGGAAGTGTTACACCAGTAAGAGGTATTAATCTTGTTCCACCACCAATTGTAAGGAATGTCTGGAAAGCAAGTAATGTAAATGATCCAACTAATATAAGTCTGTAGTATAAATCCTTGGTTCTAAGGGTAATCTTAAGAAGCAGGATAAATAATACAAGATAAAGAAGAATGATGAATATACCAAAGATAACACCATACTCCTCACATATCGCTGAAAACATGAAGTCTTCATCGACAAATGGTATTGTACTCGGCTGACCATGGCCAAGTCCCATACCCATCCATCCACCAGTACCAATAGCGAATAGAGACTGAGTAAGCTGATATCCCTTGTTATCAATGTCCATCCATGGATCAAGCCATATCTGAATACGTGTCTGAACATGAGGAAACATTGTATAACCAAAATAGGCCGCGGCGGCACCTGCGCCCAGTCCTAATATGGAATATCTAATCTTACCTGTTGCAACAAATATCATTGCAATGAAAACAACATAGTAAAGGAGTGCACTACCAAGGTCCTTGGAAAGTGCAAGTAAAAGTACTATCACTGCTGAAATAGCTGCAGTGACTACAAGCTTTGGAAGCTTGGCATTTTCATAAAGCATACCTGCCACAAAGAATATAAATAAAATCTTAACAAACTCTGATGGCTGGAATGTAAGTCCAAAAAGATGATACGAAAGCTTTGATCCATTAACCGACTTACCAAAGGTAAATACAAGGGTAAGCATGGCTATACCGACAATACCGTACACTGTTGTGTAATTGCGGATAAATGGACACTTTTTAATGATATATGGAATAACAAGACTTATGATAAGCGCTGCCAGTACAATAAAATACTGACGGAAAGCTTTATCGTAAGAAATACGGCTAAGCTCAACAAATCCAATGGTAATAAGCAGACACATATGGTTCACAAGCATACGGCTGCACCTTGGATAAATCATGACATATAACCTGTTTATTGCGAATAATAGGATTATCTGCAGCACGTACATTCGCATGTATCCGTCAGAATCCGTGACAAGATATAGAGTCACCATGGAAAGTGTATGAATCAGACATATATATACAAGCTGTCTTACATATACTCCCCTGTCGGTATCACCCTTTTTGTAGAATAATGGCCACACTGATTCTATTAAATATAATCCAAGTGCACCTAAAATGATATATCTAGAAAACTCAACAATAATATAATTCATTTAATCAACACCACGTTTATAATGTCCAGAAGTAAAAGCACCTTCTGTTTTAACTTCTAACCCACCCAAAGAACTTTTATAAATATCCAAAATATCTACCGTCTCACCTGCTGATTCCATCGTAAATTCCATACGATATACACTGGCAAGACCATTCTTTTTCATATTTTCAAGCCTTCCAAAAAGATTGAGAGGCAAATAATTATATATTACATTAAGACAAAGCTCGTGATTGCACTCAACTTTGAAGTCTCTTCCAGCCTCATCCTTAATATTAACAACTGACGAACTGTTTTTATTGCACTTCTTAAAAGTTTTTAATAAACAGTTGGCTGTATGCATAAGAGGTATATATCCATAAATAATCATCTGCCTGCTAGCAGGTTCATTAAATTCATATAACTCTCTTCCACTATGCTCGTAGGAAGATGTATATCCACCAGCAAGTTCTAGCGATAACTGCTCTGAAATATTATTATAGACATAATGCCCCTCATCAAGGATTATAGATGAACTGTCAAAATAATCAAGTGCGAGGTTGTACGCATCAAGTCCACCTGCGTAGATACCATCCCATTCTAATAAGGCAGTTGCATTTTGAATTTTATTTCGTATAACGCCAAGTCTATTCTCTCTTACAACAGAAGGAAGACGTAAATAAAGCTTTATTCCACTGCCACGAAGTTTCTGCAATATATCAGCAATATTGCTGACAAAAACATCCGAAAACACATCGATAATAATACCGGATACATCAAGGCTATCGATATTATCAAGAACAGCGTCAAGCTGAGATCTCTTTTTTACGCCAATAAGAAGCTTATTCGCTATATCATTACGCCCTTTCGACTCCTGGCACTTCTCTCTTACCTTACTAAGTCTTTCATCAAGGTCAGGAATAGACATTCTCCTGCCACATATTAATTCGTATAATCTGTTAACAATCTGACGCCTAACTTCATTAATGGCCGAAACCATCACGAAGCTATTATTATCTGTATAAAAATTAATATCCTTTAACTCAAAGAATGAATCCCCAAGCTTAGAAAGTTGTTTACGAACAGTATCTTCATCAAGCGCTCTTTTTTCAGCCTCCTGACAGGTCACTCCTTCCACTCTTTCCCTAAGCTGCTGGTCTTCACTGGCGCCGTAGTCTTTTTTGTCGACATAACCTTCTACAATGAGTGGACTTCCTGAATACGCATATACATCAAATGAAACAGGTATCTTCTTTACCACATCAATGAAACGCCTGCTGATATCAGCCTTATCCTCTTCGCTTATTCCCTGGTACGATGGCGATGATAATGAAATCATATCACGGCCGTTTTCTTCGTATAAATAACCAGTTGAAGTATTAGCCCTTATATAAAGCTTCATAAGTTTTTCCTTATAAGCCTTGGTATCAGGTCTAATGCCTGTCTTCATATATTCATCTATTACTTCCCTGTATATAGCTGATACACCAGCACTATATTCAGGAGCTTTCATACGACCTTCTATCTTAAATGAGTCAACGCCCGCATCAATAAAATCGCATATATTATCGATAAGGCACATATCCCTCATGCTTATTGGATAACGCTCGTTAGGTGAATTAACCTTCTTGCCATCAATATAAGTATCATATTCCTTACGGCATGGACCTGCGCATCTTCCTCTGTTACCACTTCGTCCTCCAGCAATACTTGAAAACAAGCATTTACCAGAATAACAGTAGCACATAGCACCATGAATAAAACACTCGACCTCCATACCTGTGCTTTTAAGCTTCTTTATCTCATCAAGCGATAATTCTCTTGCAGGCACTATTCTAGTGACATTCATTTTCTTTAATGCTTCTATACCTTCACTTGAGGTAATAGCAAGCTGTGTGCTTCCATGAATTGGTAACTCTGGATAAAGCTCATGAATAAGCTTAATAAGTCCGAGATCCTGGACTATTATCCCATCAAGATTATGCTCATATAGTGGCTTTAATAATTCCAGTGCTTCCACCAGTTCTTCATTTTTTACTAACGTATTCATAGTAAGGTATATTTTCTTACCATGAATATGAGCATAATCAAGAGCTTCGCATATCTCTTCTATTGTAAGATTCTTGGCAAATGCTCTTGCCGAAAAGCTGGGAGCACCAAGATATACAGCATCTGCTCCAGCATTAAATGCGCCATATACACTTTTTATCTGTCCTGCCGGGGCAAGAATCTCTGGCTTATATCCCATAATAATCGGTCTTTCTATCCTTAATATATCCAAAAACAATAATAAGCCCCGTCACTAGGACGGGGCAGTCATTTGATTTTATTACTTTTTGCTCTTAAGCTGAGTCTCAAGGGCCACAATCTTCTTGGCTGCTTCCTGAAGTTGCTCCTCAGTTTTCTTCTTAGCTTCTTTAAGATCGCCAAGAGCCATTTCTTTATTGATTACATCGTGCTTCATATCATAAAGCTCGTTCTCTTTAATCTTAAGCTCTTCTGTAAGCTTCTCAACCTTATCTCTTGCCTTGAATAATTCATCAGCTATATTAATTTCAATAAGTCTGTGCTGAATATCCTTGCCTGCATGCTTAAAAGAATCTGCCTTGTAATATTCAACAATCATATCATTGATATAATTGGCAACTTTCTGAAGATATTCATTGCTCTCAAAGCCACTCATTGTGAGCACTTTTCCATCTATAATAACTTGAACTTCATTTTTCTCTGTCATAGCCATAACCTTTCAAGACTTTAATAAATTGGTCGACATAACTATTATACCCCACCATTATCAGGGAACGCAATACCAAAATGTTCGTAGGCCAATTTGGTAGCCACTCGGCCTCTTGGAGTTCTATTGATAAAGCCATGTTTAAGTAGATATGGCTCATATACATCCTCGATAGTTCCAGCGTCCTCAGAAAGGCCTGCAGCCAATGTATCAAGACCAACTGGTCCGCCGCCGTATATATTAATCATGGCGAGAAGCATATTTCTGTCATTCTGATCAAGGCCGAACTTATCTACTTCCATAAGATCAAGGGCATAATCGGCTACTTCCTTAGTGATACGTCCATCAAACTTGATATCTGCAAAGTCACGCACTCTCTTGAGTAGTCTGTTGGCGAGACGTGGCGTACCGCGGCTTCTGCGTGCCATTTCATAAGCACCTTCCTCATCAATATCCACACCAAGCTTACGTGATGAGTTTTCAATAATAGTACGAAGCTCTTCGTTGGTATAAAACTCCAAACGCTCAAGCATACCAAATCTGTCACGAAGAGGCGCTGTAAGAAGTCCTGCTCTTGTAGTAGCACCAATAAGTGTAAATGGTGGCAATTCAAGTCTTATAGACTTGGCGCCCTGCCCCTTACCTATCATGATATCAATGGCATAATCCTCCATGGCAGGATAAAGAACCTCTTCAACCTGGCGGTTAAGTCTATGTATTTCATCGATAAATAAAATATCGCCTTCTGAAAGTCCATTTAATATGGCTGCCAGTTCTCCTGGTTTTTCAATGGCAGGACCTGAGGTAACCTTAATATTAACACCCATCTCATTGGCAATAATATTACTAAGCGTAGTTTTACCAAGTCCTGGAGGTCCATAAAAAAGGCAATGATCAAGAGGCTCCTTACGATTCTTAGCAGCCTCAATATATACCTTCAGTTTCTCCTTAATCTTCTGTTGTCCAATATAATCATCAAGTCTGCTTGGTCTAAGCGATGACTCAATCTTCACATCTTCATCTGTAAAGTTAGTTTCGATTAATCTTTTAGCCATTATAAAAATCTAAGTGCTCCCTTTAATAATCCATTGGCATCAGTAGCGCCTTCTTCGGCTGCCTTAGCCACTGCGCTTGCTGCTTCTTTCACCCCATATCCAAGTGCTGCAAGTGCCTGTGCTGCTTCCTCCTGCTCTGGAGTAAGCTTGGTAGTATTCACGCTGCCGCTCACAAAGTTTTCTGCAGCTACGATGTCTTCCTTCTGAATCTTATCCTTAAGGTCGATGATAACTCTCTCAGCTGTTTTCTTACCAACGCCTGGTGCTCTTGCAATTGTTTTAGAATCACCTGTCACGATTGCAAGCTTGATTTCATCAACTGATAGCTCTGACAAAATTGCAAGACCGCCCTTAGGACCTATACCGCTAACAGTGATAAGCTGCTTGAATAATGTCAGCTCTTCTTTTCTGGCAAAACCGTATAACTGCAAGGCATCCTCTCTTACCGAGGTGTATGTATAACAAAGAGCCTGCTCACCAACATCCGGAAGCTCATACCCTTTTCCTGGAGGAGTCATAATATTGTAACCAATACCACCAACCTCCATAACTATACCTTCAAGATTTTTCTCTATAATTGTTCCTTTAAAATAAGCGTACATATCTAATTCTCTTTAAAAATTGATTTACATAATATCTATTCCTTATAATACAATGAGCCTGCCATTATTACAATGGCAAGCTCACATTTATCATCAGAATATTATTTTTATGAATTAAGCATTGTATGAAAGGCTCTTGAATACTGCCTTATCATCAGAAGCTTTTCCATTAGCCGATGCATACACGCCTACGCAACATCCAACGAATCCGCCAGCAACCTCAGTAGAAAGTGTTCTAACATCTGCCTCGCCTATAACTTTACCGTCAACTATTGCAGAAGCCTTAAGTCCCTGAACCTTGATTGAAAGATTAACCTCACCGCATACAGCTACTTCACCAAGAACTGTGTCCTCTCCGTCCTTAGTAATAACTGCAACTGCCTTAGCGCTGTCAGCTACAACCTTGAAGTTGTAAAGATTATTCTGGATAAGAACAAGTCCTGCTTCGTTACCTGCGCTAACACCTGAAACATCAACCTTAGCTGCTACTTCAAATGAATGATGCTGCTGTCTAATAGCGATGAATGCTGGGCTTTCCTCTTCCTTAATAGTAGCTGGAAGACACTTAAGTGATAATCCATTATTATCAAGACTGTACATACTAAAATCAGGATTTCTAAGGAATAAGAATTCATCACCAAGCTTTTCCTTAGATGTAAAATCATAAGTTCTGTTCGAACCTGGCTCGCATGTATTGCCCTTAGTTCTTGATGTATAAGATGAAGAATCTGCCTTAGGGTCCCAGTCTGGAAGATCAATATCAACTGTCTCTGTAAGCATACCAACTCCAGGGTTAACTACTGGCCAATCCTCTTCCCAGATAAACTTAGCAAGGAAAGTTTCTCTACCCATAGTGGTGAATCTTTCAAGTGGTCTTACCGCAAGCATAGTCATATACCACTCACCCTTAGGTGTCTGAATAATATCACAATGACCAACATACTTGATTGGGTAATCAGCGCCAAGATGTCTGTGTGTTAAGATTGGGTTCTTAGGATTACCAACATATGGTCCCCAGATATCCTTACTTCTACATACCATAACTGCGTGCTCTGGACCTGTTCCACCTTCAGCATGCATTATGTAATAATAACCATTCTCTTTATAAATATGTGGACCTTCTGGCCAGATACAATTCTTTAATGCACCATTCCATACATCCTTCTTAGGTCCAACAAGCTTCATATTTTCAATATCAACTTCTTGAATCCAGATATACCAGTCACCATTGTACTTGGCTCCTTCTGGATTCTCGTGAGTACCGATATAGTAGCACTTGCCATCATCATCAAAGAAAAGTGATGGGTCAATACCGTCAGCGCCCTCAAGATAATATGGGTCAGACCATGGTCCTTCTGGACTAGTTGCTGTTACGATAAAGTTTCCGCCGTGATCAACATTAGTACAGATACAATAAAAAGTACC
>DCHQ01000042.1:0-868 GCA_002314855.1 Lachnospiraceae bacterium UBA1748 | reverse complement strand
AAAAGTGGTAACTGGCTTTCTCTATCAAGAATATTGCCTATCTGCTCCCAATGTGCAAGATCCTTACTATGCATAATAGGAAGACCTGGAAAATATGCAAATGAAGAATTAACAAGATAGTAATCTTCTCCAACAGCACATATTGTAGGATCTGGATAAAATCCAGACATAATTGGATTAATTGCTTTACTCATAGCATTAGTCCCCTTTCATTTTAATTAATCACATTTTCCTTAATATTTTTAAGACACTGGTAGATGCTACGCCAGTACAAATACCAGCTATAACAGCTGATAACAGCAATATAGGTACATAAAACAAAATACCTGTGGTCCTAACAACCAGATAGGCCACTATCATCTGACCGATATTATGACTTACTGCACCAGCCACACTAATACCAATTATACTAAATATACTTGATTTTTTTAATAAAATCATCAGGGTAATACTCAGTAATAACCCCGATAAACTATAGATTATCATGTACATATTGCCAAACATAAAACCTATAATAAAGATTCGCAGCACGCCAACGATGACTGCGTCCCGGCCTCTGTAAAGATATAGAATAATTAACGAAACAATATTAGCTAGCCCCAGCTTGATACCTGGCACTCCGAAATCATAAGGTATTAGGCTCTCGAGATACCCAAGCACTACAGCGCTAGCCAGAAAAAACGCCAGGATGGACAGGCGTTTTATATCTAAATGAGTATTTATCTGCTTATTATTATCTTTCTGATTATCTTTCTGATTCTCTGTCATTATCTTCTCGTACTGTTATAACTATGCTATAAAACATATCTAGTCTCTTACTCACCCTCGACTAGTGTAACCGCGATTTTATGCGGCATACACACAATAC
>DCHQ01000015.1 GCA_002314855.1 Lachnospiraceae bacterium UBA1748 | reverse complement strand
TCTCCATTTTTGCTTTGCAACTTTCTGTATTTTTATTATGCAACAAACATTCATCCTCCTTCTTTTGGTTTCTGTTATCAAATAAATGGGAAACCAAAATTAAAACGAGAATGTCTAATCACAGCGATGATGTTAAGTTAAGCCGTTGACAATGGCAAAAATTAAGACAGTCGCAATTCTGAAAAGAAAAGTGGCTGTCTTCTTGTGTATAAAAAACCACTCCATATTGGAGTCAATGTCATTAACTTAAGAAGTTTTTAGACACAATAAAGCCTATCAGAGTTTTATAAAAACTTTGGTAGGCTTTATTTTTTTACCATATCCTTATTATCAATTCCAAGTATCCAATCAGAAGATACGCAGTATATAGCTTGAAATCTTATTACAGAGGACATTAAATTGAAGTGACTTTATTTTATTGTTGCATTTTTTTAGTTTGATTCTAAAAGTAATTATTTCTCCCCAATTATTGCCAGCAATTTATGCCGGGTCACTATAAATTGTTTTCCTGAATATATTTTCCTTGATAACGCATATATGGAGTGATAGAATATATAAGATTAGATATAGAGTACATTTTTTAGAAAAACAGAAAAAATGAGGGTAAAAGAATGAAAAACAAGAAAATGAAAGGTATTTTAAAGGGTGTAGCTACAGCAGGTGTAGTACTTGGTGCAGCTAGTACAGCAGATGCAGGTGTAGTATATGCTGCAGAAGAGCAGCAGAATACTGGAGAAGAGAATTTTACTGAAGAGCAGGTAAGTTCAGAAGAGCAGGTATCTGTTAATAATGAGACTTTAGTTGCTGTAGACGATGCTGTAGAGGCTGTTGGAAACGTAACAGATAAGAGTCTTGCTTCAGATATTAAAGCAGTTAATGCAAGTCTTAATAATATACAGAATGCTGTTGAGGAGCTTGATGCAGCTGATAGTGCCGCATCAGCTGCTGTAGATTCTTTATATAATGATGTAAAGGCAGCCGAGACAGCACTTGATAATCGCGATGTAGCAGCAGCTGAGCAGGCTATAAAAGCTGCAGAGTCATCAGCAATTAATGCTGATAATGCCAAGAAAGAGGCAAGCGACAAGCTTGAAAGTGTAAAGGCTGATGCACAGGCAGAGGCTGATAAGGCAGTAGAAGCAATTAATGATGCTTATAATAAAGCTAGTAATAAAGCAGATGCAGCTAAAAATGAAGCAGATAAGGCTGCAGATAAAGCTAGCGAAGCAGATAGTAAATATGAGACAGCAAAAAAGAATTCAGAAGATGCGCTAGATAATCTAAATGAAGCAACAGATGCGGCAAACAAAGCCAATAATGAAGCGTTTGAAAAGAGTAAGGAAGCAACTAACGCAGGTATAGAAAAGGCAAAGGCTGACACAGAAGCTTATATTGCTGGAATCGAAAAAATTAATGCAGATAAAGCAGCTAAGATAGCTGATACTAATAATACAAATGCTCAGAATGAGCTTATTAAGGTTACAGAAGCTAATAAGGCAGCACTTGAAATCATAAAACTTCAGGAAGAAGTACAGGCTGGTAATGCTAATGATTGGAATAAGTGCGATGAATTATTTGCTTCTATCATAAAGGGTTATTATGTTCCAGAAGTTTTGAAGTTATCAGATGGTGCTGTAGCATATCCTAATGGATTTACAAAGTTCACTGATGATTCCAAGAATTATTATAAGCTTACCATCGAAAATGAGGATGGAAGTAAGGAAGACTTATATCTTAACTATAAGCTTGATGAAACTGGAAAGAGACTTGTTATCTTCGAGAAGACTGAGACAGAAGTCGTTGTAAAAGAAGGTGTTGCTGAGAAGTATGTATCAGTAGATGGTTCTAATGTAGAGTTATCAGTAGATGAGTTTAAAACAGGGCTTGGTAACGGGGATGTTATTGAAGTAGATAACACATATTACTACAAGAATACTGATGGAATAGTTACCGTAGATAAGGCTTTATCAGATAATCAAAGCGTATCTGCTGAAGAAGAGACTAAGGAATTAGTGGATGGTAAGTGGGTTGTAACTAATAAGGGAACAGTCACTACTACTACTTCTGAAGATCTTACTCTTAATGGCAGAGCAGATTATGATTCAGAGGATGATGCTAAAGCTGCAGCTCAGTCAACAATTAGTGCTACTAATAACGATGATGTGGAAATATCAAATGTTGATATAAAGATTACTACAGATACTACAACTACAACAGAGACAACATATGATGCAAGTGCAGATGTTTCATTTGTCACAAAGCTCACAACAGTAATAGATGTTACTGGTGTAACAGTTGAGCATAGAGATAGTTGGAATAGTGCCAAGACAGAGGTAACTGACTGGAAAGATTCGATTGTATCAAAGTTAGAAGATGCTGGATTCAAAGTACTTTCTGGAACAGTTTCTGATGTAGTTAAAGTTGAAAAGATTAAAGATAGAATAATCGTCAACGATACATATGAATACAAGAGTGGAAAGATTACTATCGAGTACGTAGCTGTTGATTCTAAGAATGTAAATTATTCTACATGGGATAATATAACAGATATATTCTCAAAAGATAAAAAACAAAAAGCTATTATTGAAGAGACATATAAGAAAGATGGTACTGAGATACTCGACTTTACTGGTTGGAACTGGAATTTAACAACAGCCGATGTCAAGGTAGTAGGAAGAGATACAGTTACTGGCACAGCTACAGGCGCTGATACAAAAGCAACTGCTGAGTCTGAGGCAAAGAGTGCCGCTATAGAAGCAGCTAATGCAAAAGCTTCAAGCAAGGCAACTTCTTCAGCATCAAAGGTTTCAACCATTGTAAAGGGTGTTGTTAAGAATGCAAGTGTTTCTACTACAGGAACAGCTGTATATTCAACAAAGGTATCTTCACTTACAACAGAAAATATAAAGGCATCTGATGTAGAGACAAAAGAAATAAAAACAGAAAATACTATAACAAAGTATGGCTATGCAGCGTCATTTACTAAGACTAGCCAGTCTGTAGAGGAAGATGTCGTACTCAAAGTTACAGAATATTCTGTAGTTGAATTAGAGCATCAGGATGAAATACCAGCAGAGACAAAGATTGAATATACTAATGATAAGTACGACGTTGGAGAATATGTACTTGTTGAGGAGACAGATGAAGGCTTAAATAATTTCCTTAACAATGCAAAGAAATCTGTTAATAATGCAAAGGCAAAGGCTGAAGCAACTGAGACTAAGAAGACAGAAGCTGATAATAGAGCAGCAGCTGCTGCAGCTAAGAAGGACGCTGCTGATAAGAAGGCTAGTGAATTAGCTGATAAAAAGAAGGCAGCTGATCAGGCTGCAAGGGAGGCTGCAGGAAAAGCAGCTATAGCAAATGCTAATGCTACAAAGGCAGCAAAAGAAAAGACATCAGCAGATATTGCTTATGTGGCGGCTAAAATAAATAAAGCCGTAGCTGATAGAAATGCAAGTGAAACAGCTGCAGCTAGTGCAAAGGCGAATAGTGATTTAGAGGCTATAAAGAATGCTAAGGAAAAGGTTGAAGCAGTAGCCGAGTCCATAAAAAATCTTGGTTTATCAGATAATGATACAACAGATGTCCCAGAGAGAATAAGTGCTGCTCAGAGTAAAGTTGATGCAGCAAAGAAACCTCAAGGTGGTAATGGTTCTAACAATAACGGCGGAAATGGTTCTGGCAATAATGGCGGAAACGGTTCAGGCAACAATGGTGGTAACAATCAGCCAACAGTTCCAGCAGTTAATCCAGTAGGACCAGGAACTGTTCAGATCTTACCAGGTCAGGTTCCATTAGCTCCAGCTCCAGCAAATCATAATGCTAATGCAGCTAATAACAATGCTAATGTTAAGAAGGCTGATGCTGAGGAGAATGCTACCAAGAAGACTCCAGCTAAGAAAAATGGTCTTGGTGATCTTGTAAACAAGGGCAACAAGAAGCAAGATGCTGGTGTAGTCAATATTGCAGATGAAGAGGTACCATTAGGCGTACTCGAAGATGAGAATGTGGTCGAGTTAGAAGATAATATGACTCCGCTTGCTCCATCGGTTGATGCTAAGAAGTCTGTTTGGTGGTGGTGGATTCTTATTGTAGCCGCTGTAACAGGTACTGCTGGAAAGACAGCTTATGATAAGAAACATAAGAAGGGCTTATTCAAGGAGAAGAACAAAGATAATAAATAATTGTTCGTAATAAAAACTATAATGATTTATAATAATAGTGGTTACTGTTTACAGTAATCACTATTATTTTTTGGAGCATGAGTTGAATAAGAAATTAAAACAGGTATATGGCAAAATTTTATATCAAAAACTGTTATACACCTTAATTATTATACTTGTTTATATTGTGGGACGTTGTTTACCTCTTTATGGAGTAGATGTTACTCGCATATCCTATGATAGTTTGGATATGCAGAATATGCTTATGCAGACAATAGGTGGTGACAGAAATAATAGCTCATTATTTGCGCTTGGTATATCACCACTTATTATGAGTTCTATTCTGGTTCAGGTACTGGGTGCTATTCAGGGACATGAAGCAAGAGCTAAGACTTCTCCTAAAAAGAAAATGGGAGTTATGTTCTTTTTCTTTTTCATTATTGCTTTATTCCAAGCAATTTTTCGTGTTAGTAAACTTCCGTATAAGTTCATAGGCGGTATGGCGCTCATGGAAGCCCAGAGTATTTCTGTTATAGAACTTATTACAGGTTCATTTTTTATAGTATGGCTCATATCTCGAAATAAGAAGTATGGTATTGGTGGTCAGGGAATTCTGATTTTTATCAATATTCTTGATCAAATATTTGGGATGATTCTCGATATGGATAAGGTCTATTTTCTGGTAATAAAGAATACTATTATAACGATATTTATTTTATTCTTTGTTTTATTAGTCACAATACTGACGGAAAGTATTGAGATACGTATGCCTATTCAGAGAATATCTATTCACAATATTCACGCTGACAAAAACTATTTGGCATTTAAGTTTAATCCGATTGGAATTATGCCTATTATGTTTGCGTCTGCTGTGTATATGGTTCCACGAACTATCATTATGGTTATCGCTGGACTATATCCTGAGAAAAGAGTACTAACTGAGATTATTGAAGCTACGGAGCTAAATACTTCATTGGGCATGGCGCTGTATGTACTAGTCATATTTGTACTTAATTATTTATATACATTTATCACAATTAATCCAGGTGATATATCTGAGCAATTTCTTAAAAGTGGTGATAGCCTCGAGGACATTAGGGCTGGCAAGGCAACTAAAAGATATTTGACTAAAAAGTTGTTAATAGTATGCTTCTTTAGTTCATGCATAATGAGCGCGTTCATTATAGTACCTATGATAATGAAAGAACAAGGAACATTAAATCCAAACATAGCAGCTATGATACCGACAGTCATGATACTTACAGGTATTTGGATTAATATTTATAGAGAGATAGAGGCAATAGGAGAATATGATTCCTATAGACCTATTATTTAAGGAAATATGATTTATTTTATTCCAGCATGGTATAACAAGAACACATGGAGTGAGAGAGAGCAGCAGTGGTATGTTCCAAGAGAAAAGTCGGAATTCGATGATACCATTAAGCAGATTCAGTTATTTCACAGATCCAAAAGCTATGAATATGAAGTAGCTTTACTTAACTATGCCCCAAACTTTCGTCATTTTCTTCACAGGCAAAGTATTTTTAGGGCACCATATTGGTCGTGCTTTGATGCTATACAGAATATTCGACGTAAAAAAGTTGGCATACTTTCTTATCTAAACCTTAAATGGCCGGAGGGCATTGAATTTCGTTATACCCCTTTTCTTGTGGTAGCATATATGGATGGTCAACTTTATGCATCTGTTGATTTTGCAGAGGATGGTAATCTCATACAAATCAATATGTATAGTCAAGGGAATATAGTTCGAACAAATTTGTATGATGATAGAGGTTTTGTTTCAAGTACTATCGTGTATGAAAACGGAAAGCCAGTATATCAGGATTTTCTTGATGAAGAAAGTAAGTGGAAGATTCGATTAGTTTTATTTGATGGCCATGTTGAAGTTAATCCTGAGAGTGCGCAGTATTTGTTATTTGGAACTAATGGGAAAGAGCAACTAGTAGATTATAAAAAAAATAGCTATTCATCTCTTGATGAAGTAATCTACGAGGTATTTCGATCTTATGTTGGGCGAACTGCGGGCGATTCCATATTTTGCGTGGCGTTACATGAAAAGAATATAATACTTCTTCAGGATATTTTGAAAAATAGAAATACTATTTTGTCAGTATATTCGGACCGTTACGAGTTATCACAGCTAAGTCATATCAAGGAAATGCTTAATAATGTTCATTACATTATTGCCGATTCACGAGAACAAGCAATAAAAGTTGTTGAATCTACAGATATTGAACTAGAACGAATTTTGGATATCCCTCCATTTGATTCGCGTATAGATGTGGGTATTAGCCAACTAATAAATACTCAGAGTATTATGGTTCCAATAGATGGACTCGAGCAGGACACATTTATTAAGCTGATTTTAATTCTTAATAAATATGTGAATGAGCATCAGGATACGAGCGTTACACTTTTCACTAGAAAAGCTGGCTATAATGTATGTGAAACTTTACAGGAAAGTGTAAGTAGAATTCTTCGCCTTGACCTTAGTCAGTATGACTGGGGTGAAGAGTTTGATGAAAGTATACTTGAGCTTAATACCAAGAAACACATGTCATTTGAGGTAGAGCAGTGTGTTGATGAAGCATCAGTTACAAGATGTATTAGAAAGCAAAGAATACTACTTGATATGCGAAATATACCTGATTTATATCTTCGTATTGCAGCTGTTAGTACAGGCATTCCACAGATAATTAGTAGACATTCTCAGTTTGTAATAGATGGAAAGAATGGATATAGAATTAATGATATTAAGGGGATAGAGGGTAAATTGTCGTACTATCTTGATAATATGTCCAACTGGAATGAGGCACAGGTTTATTCATTTGAGCTTGGTGAAAAATATACAACTGAAAAGTTATTAGAGAGTTGGAAAGAGGTTATAGGTTCCTTTGAGTTATATTAGAGTAAGCGTATTACAAATAGGTGAAGCTGACTGGAGCGCTGTCATGAAGCTGCCTTATTATATTACTTGGAATTATCTTGATATTAATGGAGATAGATTTTCAACAAGAAGGTTGTTAAATGTTAAGAAACCGTACGATGTTGTGTTTGTCGATGAGTGTCCTAGTGATGAACTGGTTGAAAAACTTTGGAGAGTCGTGAGACCATATACTCTTTATGTTGTTAATACTGTATCTATAAGTGATGTATTTAGGGAGTTTATTGCTAAGAAGAAGGGAAAGGTTGCTTTAAAGTCTGATATTGACTATATAGTATCCGATGAACTGGATTGTTTCTATGCAGACTCACATGGACATAAATTTTTACCTTCTGACATAAGTATTAACAGGAGTTTTAATGGAATGCCTATTTGGCATGGAGGCTTTGATGTTGAACTTGATGGCGAGTATGGTAATGATTTCAATCAAGTTTCTTTTTGGAAAAAGAATATATCGCTTCATGATAATCAGACTATGGACTTTTGGCTTGAATATTTCAAAGATGATTCAGTTGAATTAGAACTCCATATCGAACTGTATAAGTCTGGTTCTGTGGCAACAGTTATTCGAGAGTGGATTTTTACTGAAGAAGATATGAAAAATATAGTCTCGATAAAGAATGATGCAGAGGAAGGGGATTTATTTATATCTCTTTTTGCAAAAGGAAGCGGAAAGCTTGAAATAACTACTTTGCATTACAGACAGTCAAGAGGATATCGTGGATTCTTTCTTCCAGGTGGTCAAAGAATTGTAACAAAGAATCGTGAAGAGATATTTTACTATTTCAATCCAGGTGATATGAAGCCGCCGCTCAATGTATTCTTTGGAGATTACAGGACAAAGGAAGGTTTCGAAGGCGAAAATCTTATGGATGAATATGGAAGTCCATATCTTCTTATTTCTGATCAAAGACTTAAAGGAGGCTGTTTCTTCCTAGGTGACAAGGAATACGAAGAAGCAATTGTTGATGTCATAAAAAAATATATGTATGAGCTAGGTTTCAGCAATGATCAGATCGTTATGTCAGGTATAGCTATGGGAGCTTATGCTGCTCTGTATTATTCCTGCGACATAAAGCCACATACAGTACTTATTGGAAAACCGCTTATTAATCTTGGGACTGTAGCGGCTAACGAAACACTAATTAGACCAGAAGGATTTCCAGCTTCTCTTGATATAGTGAATTACTTATCATGGGGACAGAAAAATACGGATATTGTTGAGAGTATGAATAAAATCATTTGGGAAAAGTTTGATAAGTCCGAATGGTATGATACCTCGTTTATTGTGTTACATATGTACGAAGATGATTATGACAATACGGCGTATGAGGATCTTATACAGCATATTGATTCAGAGAATGTTAGATTGTACGGAATAGGGCTTCATGGCCGACATAATGATGATAATGCAGGCATCAAAAAATGGTTTAATCAACAGTATCAAAACGTTTTAGTAGAGGATTTTGGAAGGTTGTATTAATGGCACTTCAGAAAGAAAATGCATTTTGGAATATATTTTGGAATGAATATGTATCAGATACGTATTTATATGGTTCAGAGATTGTGTTTAAAAGTAAAAACCATGTTGAGTACAAGAATGGAATGATGCCACCAGGCACAATCATAAAAAAATGGTCATCTCAAACCAATTTTCAAGAGGATAAAATAGAACCCGCCTTGCCTATAATAGATGGAGAAGGTGACTATGAACTTATAGCTAATATAGAAGTTGATAAGGTATATTCAATCATTATCCAGCTCGTATTTTTTAATAGATATGGTGATGAGGTGGGCTCAGAGATTATATCAGATTTGCGAGGCCAATTTAGGTGTCCGCTAAGTACTTATAGCTATGAGCTGCAGCTTATAAATGGTGGTGCGACTGAATTCGTATTTCATTCTATAGTAATAAAAGAAGTATCGGAGTAGAAAACTGTTGAAGTTTGGTAAAGCAGAGAAGTTAGGTTCTCTGAATTTAAAAAAAATATATAGAATCTTAAAAAAGGTGAAATCATACGCACCTGTTATTAGTGAACTCTCCGAAAAAAAATTGGCGGATAAAACGAAATACTTCAAGAAAAAACTGGCGGGTGGTGCTAGTCTTGACGAAATACTACCAGAAGCCTATGCGGTTGTGTGTGAGGCTGATAAGAGAATACTTGGAATGTATCCTTATGATGTACAAATAATGGGTGCCATAGCTCTTAATAATGGAATATTAGCTGAAATGAATACTGGTGAGGGAAAGACCCTTGTAGCAACAATGCCTCTTTATCTAAATGCGCTTACAGGCAAAAGTACTTTTTTGGTAACTGCCAATGAGTATTTGGCTTACCGCGATGCCATAGAGATGGGAGCTGTGTACAAGTTTCTCGGACTTACAGTTATGCCTGGTGTACCTAGGAATCCAGGTGATAGATTTACCAACGAAGAAAAGAAGAAGATTTACGCAGCTGATATTGTTTATACAACGCATAGTGTTCTTGGGTTTGATTATCTTTTTAATAATCTAGTTAAATCTGCAGAAGAAAGATTTATGAGAGATTTCTATTATGTAATCATTGATGAGGCTGATTCGGCTCTTCTTGATGCTGCGCAGATGCCTCTTATAATTGCAGGTGCTCCTAGAGTTCAGTCTAATCTCTATAAAATGGCTGATTTTTTTGTAAAAACTCTTGTGGAAGAAAGGGATTACAAAAAAGAAGATAAGAAAGTGTGGCTTACCGATGAAGGAGTAAAGAGAGCGGAGGCCTTCTTTAGGATAGACAATTTTTATTCCCGAAAATATTTTGAGGTTAACAGACATGTAACTCTGGCTCTTCGTGCAAAGGCTTTATATGAATTAACAAAGGATTATGTAATATCTGAAAAAGATGGAATAGTGCTTATTGACAGTAGTACAGGTCGTATGGTTCCTGGCGTCAAAATAACTGGAGGACAGCATCAGGCCATAGAACAGAAAGAAGGCGTAAAACTTACTCAAGAAAATCGTTCAGTAGCTTCTATTACTTATCAGAGTTTATTTTTGCTGTTCCCTAAAATGGCCGGAATGAGTGGTACTATATCTGACTCCAAACAGGAGCTTAGTGATATTTATGGTGCTAAAGTACTAGTAATTCCTACTAATAAAAAACTTCTACGTAAAGATTTGAAGACAGTGTATTGTAAGGATTCTTTACAGCAATATAGTGAAGCTATTAAAGCGGCTGTTAATGCTCATCAAAAAGGTCGTCCAGTTCTTATTATAGTTTCTTCAATAGGGGAAACAGAAATAGTATCGAAACTACTTCTGGATGAGAAGATACCCCACAATGTGCTAAATGCTAATAATGCTTATTGGGAGGCAGGTATCATAAAAGAAGCTGGTCAGAAGGATGCCGTGACGGTAGCAACCTCTATGGCAGGACGAGGAACTGATATTAAGCTTGGTAAGGAAGTAAAAGAGCTAGGCGGACTTGCGGTCATTGGTATTGGTCGTATGAAAAATACCAGACAGGAGAGACAGGCTATAGGACGAGCTGGGAGACAGGGAGATCCAGGCACCAGCCGATTCTATGTATCTCTTGAAGATGATGTTGTTAGCGGCGAATTGGCGGATGATATAGAGAAATATATTTCGGGTAAAAGAAGAATATCAACTCGCAAAATACGAAAGATAATTAATGGTGCGCAGCGCAGTGGCGATGATAATGCTGTAAGATATCGTAAGAATGCGATGGAATATGATAAGGTTTTGCAAAAGCAGAGAGATATTATATATTCGACGCGTGATGAACTGCTGTCAGGTGGTAATGTTACTGTAGGTACAATTATGAATGTAGCTGCAAAAAATATAGATATTCTTCTAAAAAAACGTTTAGATAAAGCAACGCTAAACAGATATATTCTTGATAACCTGTCAACAAGAATAGACTGTAAAATAGATGAAGCGGACTTAAAAAACAAGAAGCTAGTTAAAGAACATCTATTTAAGATAATCGAAGATGGAATAACTGCCAAAGAATCGTATCTTGATGATCATATGTTATTTACTGAGTATATTAGGAGATGCATTCTGCGAGCAGTAGACGATGGCTGGGTAGAGCAGGTAGATTATTTGCAGCAGCTTCAGAATGCAATGGGTGGCAGAAGTCATGCAGGCCGTAATCCGATATTTGAATATCAGATTGAGGCGAGAGAATCTTTTCGTGATATGGAAGAGAGTATACACCTTAATATAATTCGAAACATTCTGCTTAGTAATGTTACGATTGTTCAAAAAGGTGATAAAAAAACAATAAATATAATGGATCCATGAAAAAAGCTTGGCATTTTTGCCAAGCTTTTTGCGTATACACGCGTTATTAGCGTTAATCAATTGTATTAATATCCAAGTTCCTCACCGATGAGTATTACCTTGATACGGCTAGGTATCATGGATGTACGTGTTACTACTATTTGAGAGCATATACTGTTAGTAAGACAGTCGCCGCAGCGTCCAGTTTTGGCGCATGGTGTATCTCTGTTTAATCTTACGGTATTAGGTGGAGTTGCCATATTACGAACTCTTTCGATACCAGATGGTACATCAGTAACAATCTTATTCATACCAGCGATTACAAATACTTCATCTGGTCCGTATATTAAGAATGATACACGGTTACCTCTACCATCAATATTAATAAGCTCACCATCAAGTGTGATAGCATTGGAACTCATAAGAAATGCGTCAGCGTTGACAAGCATTGCTTTACATTCTTTTAACTCATCAGGCGTAGTGTAGTTTTCTCTAACTATAATATTATGTCCTGCACCACTTATAGCGTCCTTGAAGCCATTGTCATCGATAGTCATGGAACCGCCATATCCAATATTCTTAGGAGAGCTTCCTAATAGCTCTACAAGCTTGGCCTTAGCCTCAGCTACGTCTTCGCAGTAGTAGGCATCCATCTTACGAAGTTTCATTTTGGCAATAATGCTTTCGGCTTGGTTGCGATAAAATATTTTCTTTGATTCGTTCATTGGTGATCCTCCTTATTGAAATCAATCTAAAATCTATGCAGAAAATATGTGCTTATTCATACTAAAAATGGACTAAAGCTCGGTCGATAAATTAAATAGATAACTAAAAATAGGTATAAATTTGATTTAACGTGCAGTATATTGATTAAAAAATCAAGCTCTGTTGATTAATGCTCGTTGCATTGGCTAAAGCGCGAATAATTGCCGTTAAATATGTCTCATTATTTAATTACGTATTTTATAATAAATATACCACTATTTATATATTTTGTGAAAAATATACATATATACAACATAATGATGTTTATGGTTAACTTGTTTTGATTAAACCACAAATTATTGGCGAAACCTACATAAACAAAGGGTTTGCCATGTAGTTAAATCAAGTTTTAGTATTGTGTTTAAATTAAAAGTATATTATGATTGAAATAATAATAGGCAAACTAGGTTTACTATGTCCAAAAGCTAGTTCGATTTGTTTGAGAGAAAAATAGAGAAAAACAAAGAAGAGAAAGAACAAGAAGAAGAAAGTTGATGAGGAATTCGAGATGAAGGTTAAGAAGAAGACTTTACGAAAAATGAGTAGAGCATTAGCATTCATGATGGCTGTAGTGATTGTATTAACATCACTAGGGCTTGATTCGCTTGTTGTTAATGCGGCTGATCCTGATGACGTAAAGCCAGGTGCAACCGCATCGGTTGAAAGCGTACTTGGAGAAGCAATTAATTACGGCC
>DCHQ01000003.1 GCA_002314855.1 Lachnospiraceae bacterium UBA1748 | reverse complement strand
GACATTATTGAGTTTTTATTTAATGTTTAAGACGACATCTGCGAAGCAGATGGTTTCTATGAATGTTTGTAGGCGATACAAATAATTATACAATCTATCTAAAAGGAGAATGTCATGGGAGATTTACTAGACGGTTCTGTCTCAGGTAATGCTGTGACTACTGCCATGGGTGATGGAGATATATGGTTTCCTAACCTTGGCATATATCTGAAAAATGTTCCACAGAACTTTCAGGTTTTCGGAGTGACCATAGCTCTTTATGGTGTGATAATCGGATGTGGAATCCTGCTTGCATTTGCACTTATGTCATGGTCATGTAAGCGTATGAAAGTTAAAGAAGATGATATATATGATATGGGTATTTGGCTTATTTTCTTTGGAGTAATAGGCGCAAGACTGTATTATGTAATATTTTCTTGGGATCATTATAAGAATAATCTTGGAGCAATCATTAATATCCGCCAGGGTGGACTAGCCATTTATGGTGGTGTTATTGCAGGCTTTATAGCCATGGTTATATGGTGCAGGGTTAAAAAGAGAAATATGTTCCAGCTAGGGGACATAGCTTTCCAGGGAGTTTTAGTTGGTCAGATAGTTGGCCGATATGGTAACTTCACTAATCGTGAGGTTTTTGGTACATACACTAACAATCTGTTTGCAATGAGACTTCCAGTAAGCGCTGTTCGGGCATGCGATATTGATGAGAATATCAGAAGTCATATGGAACCAGGAAGTAACTATATTCAGGTTCATCCAACATTTCTTTATGAGAGTTGCTGGAATATTATGGTGCTTGCACTTGTTCTTATATTTCAGAAGAAGAAAGCATTCGATGGAGAAGTGTGTCTGTGGTATGCAGGCGGTTATGGTATCGGTCGGTTTATTATTGAAGGAATACGTACAGACAGACTAACAATTGGTGGAACTAATATAGCTGTATCGCAGATGTTAGGACTTGGTCTTTTCTTATTTGCAGTGATAACAGATGTGATAGTTAGAATGAAGAAAAAAACTAAAAAAGTTGAAACAGAAAACACTATTTAGTGGCATATAAAACTGATCACACAATATATAGTAAAAGCTTATAAATACGCCTTTTCGGGCGTATTTTTTTTGCGCTTTTTTGTGTATTTTCCGCCAAAAAAACTTGATTTGTGCAAGAAATTCACGTAAAATGGAGGCAAATGGATGATTTGTGGCACAAAGTGGTAAAAAGTGGTGGAATTACATGTTAAAAGGTGAATATAACCACACAATTGATAGCAAGGGCAGAATTATCGTTCCCGCCAAACTCCGAGAGGAGCTGGGGGATTCTTTTGTTGTTACAAAGGGACTTGATGGATGTCTTTGGATGTTCGATGCCACCGAGTGGGCCAAGGTTGAAGCTGAGATTCAGGCGATGCCATTTACTTTAAAGGAAGCTCGTATGTTATCAAGATTTATGATTGCAGGAGCTTATGATGCAGAACCTGACAAGCAGGGTAGAATGCTTATTCCACCAGCTCTTCGTGAGTATGCTGGCATTGATAAGGATGTTGTTCTTGCAGGTGTTGGTAGTCGAGTAGAGCTTTGGTCTAAGGAAAGATACGAGAACGCCAGCGACTTTGGCGATATGGATGAGATGGCAGAAAAGCTCATAGAGCTTGGATTCAGATTATAAATACAAGAATTAACACGATGGATTTTTCACATAAATCAGTGCTCCTGATGGAGTGTATAGACAACTTGAATATCAAGCCTGATGGCAAGTATATGGATGGAACACTTGGAGGTGCAGGACATTCATCAGAGATAGTGAAGAGACTTGGTGAGAAAGGTCATCACTACGGTATAGATCAGGACGGAGATGCTATTGCGGTAGCAACTGAGAGACTTAAGGATTACAGCAATGTAACTATTATAAGAAGCAATTATCTTAATGCAGTTACTGAGCTTAAAAGCCGCGGAGTGGATGGACTTGATGGAATCCTCCTTGACCTTGGAGTTTCATCGTATCAGCTTGATACTCCAGAGCGAGGTTTTACATACAATGTGGACACTAAGCTTGATATGCGCATGGACACAAGAGCATCGCTTACAGCTGAAGATATAGTCAACGATTACAGCGAGATGGAGCTGTTTCGTATTATAAGAGATTACGGCGAAGACAGATTCGCCAAGAATATTGCCAAGCATATTTGCCAGGCAAGAAGCGAAAAACGAATTGAGACAACATTTGAGCTCAATGAGATTATCAAGAATTCAATACCAGCCAAGGTAAGGGCGACAGGTGGTCATCCATCTAAGAGAACTTACCAGGCAATCAGAATAGAATGCAACCATGAACTTCAGGTATTATCCGATTCACTTGATGAAATGATAGATTTCCTGAATCCAGGCGGAAGACTTTGCATCATAACTTTCCATTCGTTGGAAGACCGCATAGTCAAAAACGCATTCAAAAAGGCTGAAAACCCATGTACTTGTCCTCCTGGACTTCCATGTGTATGTGGCAAGACACCACTTGGAACAGTGATAAGTCGAAAGCCAATTCTTCCAAGCGATGAAGAAATGGAAGAAAATAGCCGTTCGAAGTCGGCAAAACTTCGAGTTTTTGAAAAGGTTTAAAAGGAAAAATGTGAGATGGCAAGAGAATATGTTTATGGTTCGGCTGCTAGAGCAGTAGAGCCAAGAGTAAGAAGAGAGTTTTATAAGGAAGCTCCAATACAACGTAACAAGCAAAAGACTGTACACCTTACCCCGTTGTATGTTATTATACTGTCTGTTGTTGTTCTGCTTTTTATGGGTGTATCGATGATGAATATTCATCTTCGTTCAGAAGTAATAGCACTTCGTAATCAAAAGGGCAACTTAACTGGAGAATTAGAAAAAGTAACACGTTCAAACGACCTATATTATGATAGCATTATGAGCAATGTTGACGTGAAAGCAATTGAGCAAATCGCTATTCTTGACCTTGGTATGAAGATGGCTGAGTCAGGTCAGATAGTAGCTTACTCGGGCGATATTGAGGATTATGTAAAGCAGTATTCAGATCTGCCGAAATAATGATATAGATGATTAAACTGATATTAGGAATTAATAATTTTATAAATAAAAAGTTGGATGCGGGTAATCCACGAAAGAATTGTGACAGGAAACTAGGTGCGCTATGGTTTATAGTGCTCCTGGTTTTTGCTATTTTAGCGTTCAGAATCGTTAAGATATCCACTGAAGATGGTGAGCGTTATAAGAAGATAGTTCTTAGTCAGCAGACATATAACAGTACAACTCTGGCATACAAGCGAGGAAGTATTGAAGACCGTAATGGTATTGTACTTGCGCACAGTGTACAGGTGTACGATCTTATCCTTGATTCTAAGGAAATGACAATCAACAGTGAACAGATAGAGCCTACTTTAGTGGCTCTTAACAGATGCTTTGGCCTTGATAGTGCTGAGCTTAGAGGGTTTATACGTGATAACCCTGATTCAGCATATCGTAAAGTTCTGAAGCAGCTAACTTATGATGAGATTAAGGTTTATCAGGATATGGTAGACAATCCTGAGAATAATATTTGCCCTACTGCAGTATGGTTCGAGGAAGGCTATAAGCGTGAGTATCCTAACGGAAAGCTTGCAGCCGATGTTATTGGATTTACTACTAAGGACGATAGAGGTCAGTATGGCCTTGAGGAGTATTACGAGGAGACTCTTGCCGGTACTAATGGACGTACCTATGGATATCGTACAGAGGATAATGGTATGGAATATACAGTTATTCCTGCAACTAATGGACTTACGCTTCATACAACTCTTGATTCTTATATTCAAAAGGTATGTGAGGATAATATTAAAAAGTTCAACGATGAGCACCGTGGTGAATACCGTGAAGGCGAGGACGGTTCGGATAATACGGCGGTAATCGTAATGGACATTGATTCCGGAGAAGTTCTTGCGATGGCAAGCTATCCTTTCTATGACCTTAATGATCCATATGATATTTCTGATTACTATTCAGATGAAATGGTGGCTCTTATGCAGGAGGAAGAGACTTACTATGGTACTCTTAATAAACTGTGGAAGAACTTCTGTATATCCCAGTCTTACGAGCCAGGTTCGGTAAATAAGACATTTACAGTATCGGCAGCTCTTGATGCAGGTGCTATTCATGATGGTGATACATATTACTGTAATGGTTTCCTTAAGTTTGGTGATGGAGTTACTATCCGTTGTCATAACAGATATGGTGAAGGTCAGCTTACTGTTAAGGGGGCATTCGAGCAGTCTTGTAACGTAAGTCTTATTCAGATAGGACAGAAGATAGGTTCCAAGAACCTTGTTAAATATCTTGATAACTTTAACTTTGGTCTTAAGACTAACATTGACCTTGCAGGTGAAATGCGTACTGATTCACTGGTGTTCCGCGAGAATACAATGGGTGTTACAGAGCTTGCAACATCATCATTCGGACAAGGATATAACGTTACAATGATTCAGGTCATATCAGCTTTCTGTTCGGTAATTAATGGTGGTTATTATTACCAGCCTCACGTAGTGAGCAAGATTATAGATGATAACGGAGCTACCATTAAAAATGTGGATCCACTTCTTCTTAGACAGACTGTATCTGAGTCGGTTACAGACTTAATGATTGATTATTGTATCGGAGTTGTTCAGGAGGGTACTGGTAAGAGAGCTCGTCCTGCAGGCTATAGTATTGGCGGTAAGACAGGTACTGCGGAGCACTCAGGTGCTGGTAAGGTCGACTACGTCGTATCATTTATTGGTTTTGCACCAGCTGATGATCCACAGATAGCTATTTACTGTGTAATTGACCGTCCTAATACTCCATCTCAGGATACTGCGACTATGTATGCATGTATGATGTGTAAGAGCATTCTTACAGATGTTCTTCCTTATATGAATATTTATATGACAGAACCTCTTACCGATAAGGAAAAGCAGGAACTTGAAGAGAGAGGAGCGCAGATTCTTCAGGAAACACAGCAGGCTGCCATTGAAGCAGGTAATGTTGTTAGCGAGAACAGCGTTCCAGAAAGCGCTCCAGAGAAAGAAGTTATTGATCTCGAGATAGACAACAATAATGAGAATAGAAAAGATATTATTATAGATAAGAATACTGGCTATGCTATCGACCCACTTAATGGTGAATATCTTGATCCTGTAACAGGCCAGCCAATTAATGGCAACTCAAGTAGTATTTTCCAGGACGAGAATGGAGCTTCAGTAGGTCATACAGTAGATGAGTCAGGTGTGGAGGAATAATATGTCATCAGTTTTGGCGGTCATTGATCAATCGGTATTTATACCTTTTGCAATATCATTTTTTATAACAATATTACTTGGACCTAAGGTCATTCCATTTCTTCATAAACTGAAATTTGGACAAACAGTACGCGATGAAGGACCAGAATCTCATAAAGCTAAGACTGGTACTCCTACTATGGGCGGCCTCATTTTCCTTACAGGAGTTCTTGTGGCATCCCTTGTGTATGTGGGGAGATTCCCAGCTACGCTTCCGGTTATGCTTCTTACTTTTGGATTTGGTATTGTCGGATTTCTTGATGATTATATTAAGGTAGTTAAGAAAAGATCGATGGGACTTAGAGCATGGCAGAAGATGGGCCTTCAGCTTTTAATTACTACACTATTTGCTCTGTATATTACAAAGGTTTTAGGTCTTAGTCTCGCAATGAAGATACCATTTGCTCAGGGGATATATCTTGATCTTGGGTGGTTTAATATACCACTTATTTATCTTGTAGTTATTGGAACGGATACAGGAAGTAACTTTACTGATGGTGTAGATGGACTTGCAAGTAGTGTTACTGCTGTTATGGCTGTATTTTTCGCTGTAGCATCTATCGCTCTTTCAGGAGGCGTTACACCAGTTTCAATGGCATTTATTGGAGGTCTTTTAGGTTTCCTTGTTTTTAACGCTCATCCAGCCAAAGTATTCATGGGTGATACTGGAGCGCTTGCTCTTGGTGGTTTTGTCGCAGCTGTGGCATATATTATGCAGCTTCAGTTATTCCTTGTAATAATTGGTATTATTTATGTTGTTGAAGTATTATCAGTTATGATACAGGTATCATACTTTAAACTTACTCACGGAAAGAGAATATTCCGTATGTCACCTATTCATCATCATTTTGAGCTTGGCGGATGGTCGGAGACCAAGGTGGTTGCTGTGTTTACAATAGTAACAGCACTTGCTTGCTTTATAGCTTTTGATGGATTGTGGTAAGTAATAGATAATTGATAAAGGGGACTTACATATATGGAAAGAAATGAAATTAAAGATAAAAAAGTAATAGTAATGGGTGCAGGCAAGAGCGGCGTCGCTGCTGCAAAGCTTCTTGGAGGCGTTGGCGCTTGTCCTATTATTTATGATGAAAATGAAAACCTTGATAAGGAGGCTCTTGTAGCCAAGGTTTCACCAGTGGTATGTGAGATTTATGCAGGAGCTTTACCAGAAGAGGTTAAAGCAGGGGCTGATCTTCTTGTAATGAGTCCTGGAATTCCTGTTGATACAGAGTTTGTTGATTCATTTAAGAATAGAGGGATTCCTGTATGGGGCGAGATCGAACTTGCTTATCAGTTTGCCAAGGGACGTGTTGTTGGTATTACAGGTACTAATGGTAAGACTACTACTACAGCACTTACAGGTAAAATAGTAGCTGATTACTACGGCAAGAGCTTTGTTGTAGGTAATATTGGTGATCCATACACTGATGCAGCACTTGATACAACTGATAAAGATGTGACAGTTGCTGAGATTAGTTCATTCCAGCTTGAAACAGCAGTTGATTTCCATCCGGAGGTATCTGCAATTCTTAATATTACACCAGATCATCTTAACAGACATCATACAATGGAAAACTATGTGGCTTGTAAGCAGGATGTTACCAAGAATCAGACTAAGAATGATGTATGTGTACTTAATTATGAAGATAGTTATCTTAATGCATTTGGCGCTAGTTGCCCAGCCAGAGTAGTTTGGTTTTCTTCTAAGACTACACTTAAGAATGGCTTCTATTTGGTCGATGATGTTATATACAGAGCAACTGAGGGAACAAGCGTTGCAATCATGAATATTCATGAAATGAAGCTTCTTGGTACTCATAATGTTGAGAATGTAATGGCTGCTATGGCTATGACTGAGGCTCTTGGTATTCCTATGGAGAATATTGTGGCATCAGTTAAGGAATTTAATGCAGTTGAGCATAGAATCGAATATGTCGCTACAGTTGATGGCGTTGATTATTATAACGATTCTAAGGGAACTAATCCTGATGCGGCTATAAAAGGCATTCAGGCAATGAACAGAAAGACTGTACTTATCGGCGGTGGTTATGATAAGCAGAATACCTATGATGAGTGGATAGAGAGCTTTGATGGCAAGGTTACTTATCTTGTTCTTATTGGTCAGACCAAAGAGAAGATTAAGGAATGTGCTAATAAGCATGGCTTTAATAATGTTATTTTATGTGAGACTTTTGAAGAGGCTATGAACGTATGTAGGGAAAAGGCTGAGCCAGGACAGGCAGTTCTTTTATCTCCAGCATGTGCAAGCTGGGGCATGTTCCCTAACTACGAAGTAAGAGGTAAGGATTTTAAACGCATAGTTCACGAGTTTGAGGCAAAATAATGGCAGGCAATGTAAGAAGAATACAACCTAATAGAGCAGCATCACGTAAGGCACCTATATACATAGATTACCTTATGCTTTTTTGCGTATTTCTTCTTGTTGTATTTGGACTTCTTATGCTGTATTCCTGTACGGCCTATAAGTCGCATTTTGATGAGCTTGCTGGCCAGTTTATAGCTTTCCTTGTAGGTATTGTGGCTCTTGTTGTTGGCGCAACCATAGATGTACGAGGAAAAAGATTTGCTTTTATAGCTGGACTTGTAGGAGTTGTTTCGATTCTGATATTATTAACTCCTATGGGCGTTACTCTTAATGGTGCTAGGAGATGGTTCAAGCTTCCTGGTATTCCTATGACTGTACAGTCAGCCGAGATTGTAAAGACCGTGCTTATTATTATTTTGGCTTATATGCTTGCTTCAAAGAAAAATTATCTTGGAGATCTTAAGAATCTTGGTAGGGTTGGTATTGTAGCTTTCGGATTTGCTGGCCTTCTTGGTATAGTTTCAAGTAACATGTCCAGTGCCCTTATTATTCTTATGATATGTGCTGTAATGGTATTTGTTGCCGATAGAAGATATGCATTATATATCGGAGGTATCGCACTGGTTGCCCTTGTTGCAGTCATTGCAGTATTCCTCATCAAAAATGATTTTGTCGACCTTGGATTTAGAGGTGGTCGAATTAAGATGTGGCTTGATCCTGAGAATAATGTATCGGGTGTTGATAGTTTCCAGACAGTTCATGGATTATATGCTATAGGTTCAGGTGGACTTACTGGTAAGGGAATAGGTGAAGGACTTCAGAAGATGAAGCTTCCTGAAGCACAGAACGATATGGTATTTGCAGTTATATGTGAGGAGCTTGGCCTGGTAGGTGCAGGTGTTGTAATCATAATATACGCAATACTTATCTATAGACTTATGGTGCTTGCCAAGGCTGTGCCTAGTTTCCGAGATAAACTTATTATATCGGGTGTATTTGCTCACATAGCTATTCAGGCATTGCTGAATATTGCCGTTGTAACAAACAGTATACCGAATACAGGTGTTGGACTTCCATTTATTAGTTCAGGTGGTTCATCCCTTCTTTTCCTTATGTTTGAAATCGGTATGGTTATCAATGTAACAAAAGGATTAGGTAATGTCGAAGAAGAATAAAGATACTAAGAATAAAGTTTCTAAAAAAAAGACTGTCAAAACAGCTGATTCTGAAACTGTTAAGGATGAAGAATATTATGATGACAGTATATACAGATTAAAAAGGCTTCTAATAATAGAAGGAATTGTTTTTGCACTTGTGGTAACTGTGTACATAGTATTGTTGTCATTTACAGTTACTAATGTGTATGTTGAAGGTAACCAGCATTATGATGCGGCTGAGATAAGACGAATTGTTGAGAACAGCTGGTATGGTGATAATTCAATCTTCCTATTCTTGAAATACAGAGGCCGAAGTATTACAGATGTTCCATTCATTGAAAAAATGGATGTTGATGTAGTAGACAGAAATACTATTCGTATAACAGTATACGAAAAGAAACTGGCTGGCTATGTTGATTATCTTGGCTGCTACGAGTATTTTGACAAAGATGGAATAGTAGTAGAGAGCTCTAATGTAAAGACGGAAGGTGTTCCACTTGTTACGGGACTTACATTTGATCACTTTATTATGTATGAGCCACTTCCAGTTCAGGATGACAGTGTATTTCAGATAATCCTGAATATAACTAATCTGCTTAATAAATATAATATCAATACTGATAAAATATATTTTGATAAGAATAAAAAGATTACCCTGTATTTTGGTGAGGTGCGAGTAGGTCTTGGTACAGAAGCTCTTCTCGAAGAGAAGATTCAGCGTCTTGACGCCATACTTCCACAGCTTGCAGGTAAGACAGGATATCTGGAGATGGGGTCATATGATAAAGGTAATGAAAATTTCACCTTTACAAACGATTGATTGACCTGGTCGGTCAAGTGAGCTAAAATCCGGTGAAAAAATGTATATTAATGGGTTGCGCTAACTTAATTTACATAATAAAATAAGATAGAATGTTCATAGAATATACAAAATAATATATAAATTGTGTATAGGAGGATGGAATTTTGCTTGAGATAACAAGTAGAGAGTCAATGGCCGTTGCCAGAATCATGGTAATCGGTGTAGGTGGCGCAGGAAACAATGCAGTTAATCGTATGATTGAAGATGATATCCGCGGAGTTGAGTACGTAGGTATCAATACAGATAAGCAGGCTCTTCAGCTTTGCAAGGCTGAGAAGACTATCCAGATAGGCGAGAAGCTTACTAAGGGTCTTGGAGCAGGTGCAGATCCTACTAAGGGTGCTGCAGCAGCTGAGGAAAATGCAGAAGAAATCGCAGCTACAATCGAAGGTTCAGATATGGTATTCGTAACAGCTGGTATGGGAGGCGGTACTGGTACAGGTGCAGCTCCTGTAGTTGCTAAGATTGCCAAGGAAATGGGAATCCTTACAGTAGCCATCGTAACAAAGCCTTTCCCATTTGAGCAGAGAAAGCGTATGGAAAGAGCTATCGCAGGTATTGAGCAGCTCAAGGATAATGTTGATACTATGATTGTTATCCCTAACGAGAAGCTTCTTGCTATTTGTGATAAGAGAACAACTCTTCGTGAAGCATTCCACAAGGCTGACGAAGTTCTTCAGCAGGCAGTACAGGGTATCACAGACCTTATCAATATTCCAGCTGATGTTAACCTTGATTTTGCAGATATTAGAACAGTTATGGCTGACAAGGGTATCGCTCATATCGGTATCGGTGAAGGCCACGGTGAAGATAAGGCTATGGAAGCTGTTAAAATTGCAGTTGCCAGCCCACTTCTTGAGACAACTATAGCAGAGTGTACAGATATCATCCTTAACATTACAGGTGATCTTACAATCTTCGATGCTCAGGCAGCTTCTGAGTATGTTGAAAGCATTACAGGTGATGATGTTAATGTTATCTGGGGCTTCCGTACAGATGAGACTATGACAGATACTTGTGTTGTAACACTTATTGCAACAGGTATCGATATGCCAATCGAGGCAATGATGCGTATTAAGAGAGCTGATAAGTATGTTCCTACTAATCCAAGCCCATACGCAACACGCTCGCCACAGATGCAGAACACATCTACGATTCCTAATATCGAGCCAATGAATCTTGATACAGAGGAAGGTCAGAGAGCTCTTAATGCAACTGGACCAATTGGTACAAATACAGGAACTATTCCACAGCCTAACCCAGGTATGAATAGAAGACCTACAGGTAACACAGGTGTTATTCCTCAGGTTGGTTCATATTCAGGACGCTTCTCTAACAAGTTTGAGAACAAGGGCTATTCAATGCCTTCATTCATGAAGAGAAATCAGGACTAATCCTATTTAGAAAAATAACAAAAGGCCGTGACTTAGGTCACGGCTTTTTTTAGGCAAGAAACAGACAAAGGAGTTAATACAATGTCTTTAGAAAAAGAAATCAACAGAAGGCGAACATTCGCAATCATTTCCCATCCCGATGCTGGTAAGACAACACTTACAGAGAAGCTTCTTTTATACGGAGGAGCAATCAACCTTGCAGGATCTGTTAAGGGAAAGGCAACAGCACGTCATGCTGTATCTGACTGGATGGAGATTGAGAAGGAAAGAGGTATTTCCGTAACTAGTTCAGTCCTTCAGTTTGAATATGATGGATTTTGTATAAACATTCTTGATACTCCAGGACATCAGGACTTCTCGGAGGATACATATCGTACACTTATGGCGGCTGATTCGGCAGTCATGGTAATTGACGCATCTAAGGGTGTTGAGGCTCAGACACGTAAGCTTTTCAAGGTATGTGGTATGCGTGGTATTCCTATCTTTACATTTATTAACAAGATGGACCGTGACGCCAATGAAACTCTTGATCTTCTTGATGAAATTGAGAAGGAACTTGGTATCGAAACATGCCCTATGAACTGGCCTATAGGTTCAGGTAAGAATTTTAAGGGTGTATTTGATAGAAGAGAGAAGAAGATAGTTACATATTCTGATACACAGAAGGGTACTAAGGAAGGTGAAACTCATATCATTGATTATTCTGATGAAGCAGCAGTAATCGATTGTATCGGTACTGATGCCAAGGATAAGCTTGATGAGGATATGGAACTATATGATATAGCTGGTGCTGAGTTTGATCTTGACAGAGTTCGTGATGGTAAGCTTACTCCAGTATTCTTTGGTTCAGCTCTTACAAACTTTGGTGTTGAGATATTCCTTCAGAATTTCCTTCAGATGACAACAACTCCACTTGCTCGTCATTCTGATCAGGGACTTATTGATCCTGTAGAAAAGCCATTTTCAGCGTTTGTATTTAAAATTCAGGCCAACATGAACAAGGCTCATAGAGATAGAATTGCATTTATGCGTATTTGTTCAGGACATTTTGATGCGAGCGAAGAAGTTAAGCATGTACAGGGCAATAAGAACATGCGTCTGCTTCAGCCACAGCAGCTTATGGCCAGTGAAAGAAAGATTCTTGAAGAGGCATATGCAGGCGACATTATTGGTGTATTTGATCCAGGTATTTTCTCAATAGGAGACACTATTTGTAATACTAAGGAAAATATTAAATATGATGGTATTCCAACATTTGCACCAGAGCATTTCGCAAGAGTTCGTCAGATCGATACTATGAAAAGAAAGCAGTTTGTGAAAGGTATTTCACAGATAGCTCAGGAAGGTGCAATTCAGATATTCCAGGAGATTTCGTCTGGTATGGAAGAAATCATAGTTGGAGTAGTTGGCGTGCTTCAGTTTGAAGTTCTTAAGTATCGTCTTGAAAATGAATATAATGTTGAGATTCGTATGGAACCTCTTCCATATGAGCACATCAGATGGATTGTTAATCATGAATCTGTAGATGTTAGCAAGCTTAGTGGAACATCTGATATGAAGAAGATTCAGGATCTTAAGGGTAACCCACTTCTTCTATTTGTTAATGCATGGAGCGTGGGAATGACTCTTGATCGTAATCCAGGTCTTGAACTTTCTGAATTTGGTAATGCCATGTAAAGCGGCATTATAAGTATTTGTAAAAGTATAAAAGAGTAATAGAAAAACTAGAAAAGGGAACTAGAAGTTGAAAAGATTAATATCAAGAGTAGCGATTCTTCTTATGATAGCTAGCCTTGTTGGTTGTGGCAAAAAGCTGCCAGTAGGACCTAGTAGTAGTACTAATCCTGGGGGGCAGACTTCTGGCCAGACAACTGCAGCAGCAAGTAATAAGAAGCCGGTAACTACGAATGAACCTATAACATATAAAGCACCTGTTGTTGAACAGGGCGAAACAGTAGACGTAACCGAAGCTCCAGCCGATGAGGAAAAGCTTGATGAGCAGCGTGAAGAGCTGGGACTTGATGATACTGGTATCGCTGAGACAGAGGAAGAGAACAGCGATTACTACTGTTTTAATATGATGGATGCTGACAAGCATGAGCTTTATGCGGAGATTTATACCATTCTTTTGGAAGAGGGCAATGATGTAAAGGTATCGGCAACTTCCGATGAGGACCTGAAATATGCGTTCCAGTGTGTTCTTAATGATCATCCTGAAATATACTGGGTTGACGGCTACTCATATGTAAGACATGAACGAGGTGGCCAGATTCAGTACTATACATTCTCAGGTAAGTATAATTACAGCGTTAAGGAACGTGAATCAATCCAAAGTGACATTGATGCTTATGTATCGACAGCACTATCCGGAATAAGTAGCTCAGCCTCTGAGTACGAGAAGGTTAAGTACGTATATGAATATATAATTGATAATACAGAATATGATTTGACTGCTGAGGATAATCAGAACATTTTATCAGTTATGAGAGATGGAAGGTCTGTATGTGCTGGATATGCCAAGACCATGCAGTATCTTTTATACGAACTTGACGTAGAGTGTACATTTGTTGTGGGCAGTGTTTATGGCGGCCAGGGTCATGCTTGGAATCTGGTTAATATTAATGATGCATATTATTACGTGGATCCAACATGGGGTGATGCCAGTTACTTTGTTAATGGACAGGAAGCTGACAGTATTGATATGCCAATGAACTATGATTATCTTAATATCACCAGTCAGGAGCTTATTAAGACTCATAGCATTGATAATGTGGTTACTATGCCTATGTGCATATCCGACGCAGCCAACTATTATGTAAAAGAAGGTGCATTGTTCTATAGTTATGACTATGGTCAAATGTTCAATCTTTTTGAAAAGGCATATAAGAGTGGCAAAAAGGTTGTTACAGTAAAATGTTCCAGTCAGTTTGCATTCGAAAATGTTAGAAAAGAACTTATTGATAACCAGCAGATATTCGAATTTCTTCGTGGAGATAAAGCATCCTATACAATATCAGAGGATACATACACTATGAATTTCTGGTTATAAAAAATAGTAAAATATATACTAGTGTGTTATAATTCTTAAGTAAGAGTAGAAGGTACTCAAGTTTATTATGGAGGGAATAATTATGGATACAAGTGTTATTACAATTCCTGCAGATGAAAATGGTGTAGGTAGCATTCAGATAGCTGATGATGTAGTTGCTATGATTGCTTCACTTGCAGCAACAGAAATAGATGGTGTTTCTTCAATGGTTGGTAATATCACCAATGAGCTTATGGGCAAGGTTGGTATGAAGAAACTTACAAAGGGTGTTAAGGTAGATATCCTTGGTAATGTAGTTCGTATAGATCTTGCAATTGTACTTGAATATGGTTTCAATATCCTTGAGACAAGCCAGAAGGTTCAGAACAAGGTTAAGACAGCTGTTGAGAACATGACAGGTCTTTCAGTATCTGATGTTAATATCAGAATTGCTAATGTAAAGATTAATTAATTTTAGGAAGATTATAAGATGAAGCGTAGCGCAGTTAGAGAACAATTATTTAAGGTATTGTTTCGTGTAGAGTTCCATGATCTCGGCGAAATGGATGATCAGACAAGATTATTCTTCGAAGGTGAAGAGGATGAAAAACAGGTATCAATGGAGGAGGTTACAGAGAAGCTTGGTAGTATTCTTAGCTTACTTCCAGAGATTGATAAACTTATTGTTGATCATACATCAGGATGGACTATCGATCGTATCGGTAAGGTTGAACTTACAATCCTTAGACTAGCTGTGTACGAGATGAAATATGACGATACTGTACCAGAATCAGTAGCTATCAACGAAGCAGTTGAGCTTGCCAAGAAGTATGGTGCAGATGAGTCTAGTGGATTTGTTAATGCAATCCTTGGAAAGGTTGCAAAAGCCTAAGGCTTATGGCGAGTATATATTCGGTTAGTCAAGTTAATTCATATATTTCTAACATGTTTGCCCAAGATTATATGCTTGGGCTTATTTCTATTCGTGGAGAAATCAGCAATTTAAAATATCATAGTTCGGGTCATATTTATTTTACTCTTAAGGATGAGGGAGCAGCTATTAACTGTGTAATGTTTGCAGGTAATAGAGGCGGTCTTAACTTTACCATGAAAGACGGTCAGTGTGTCGTTGCTTCAGGGCAGGTAAGAGTATTTGAAAAGAGTGGCCAGTATCAGCTTTATGCGAAAAGCATTAAGCTTGATGGAGCGGGTTCGCTTGCAGAGGAATTTGAAAAACTTAAGGCACGTCTTGCTGAAATGGGAATGTTTGCAGAGGAATATAAGCAACCTATACCATCTTATATTAAGACCTTAGGAGTTGTTACTGCGCCTACTGGTGCAGCTATTCAGGATATTATTAATGTTTCAAAGAGACGAAATCCATATATTAAGATTGTTCTTTATCCAGCGCTTGTTCAGGGTGATGGAGCGCCAGCCAGTATTATAAAGGGAATACGGGCGCTCGAAGAATATGGCGTTGATACAATGATAGTTGGACGAGGCGGCGGATCAATAGAAGACTTATGGGGCTTCAATGACGAAGGGGTAGCTGAGGCTATATTTAACTGTAGCGTTCCTATAATATCGGCTGTGGGACATGAAACTGATTTTACGATAGCTGATTTTGTTTCAGATATGCGTGCACCAACTCCATCAGCAGCTGCTGAGCTTGCCGTAGGCTCGTTCTATGAGCTAATGGAGAAGGTTAGCGGATACGGTGATGATTTGGACAGAGCATGGAATATAAGGCTGGATGCTAGTCGTCATAGACTGGCACTGCTTCAAAGCAGGTTAAAGGCTGCATCGCCAAAGGAAAGCCTGACAATTAATAGAAGTAAAATGGAGCAGTTAAGCAGTAGGCTTAATGCGATTATGGATAAAAAACTGGTTGCAAGTCATAGTAAACTGGGAATACTTACAGAAAGATTAAAAGGATTGTCTCCTCTTGATAAGCTTAGTCAGGGTTACAGTTATGTTTCTGATGAAAATGGACAGACTGTCAATGATGTGGACAAGGTACAAGTTGGTGACAAGCTAAGTATATATGTTAAGAATGGTAAGATAGAAGCGAATGTTACGGAGGTGAGCACAGATGGCAGGTAAATCAGAAAAAAATGAGAATTTAACACTTGAGCAAAAATTTGATAAAATTGAGGAGATACTGGAGTTATTAGAAAAACCGGATATCACTCTTGAAAAGTCCTTCCAGCTGTACACTGAAGGCGTAGGACTTGTAAAGAATTGTAATGACGATATTGTTGGTATAGAAGAAAAGGTTAAGTTGTTATCAGATGATGGAAGCGTTAAAGAGTTCGAGTAGTATGGAATTTAGTGAAAGATTGTCCTCTAGTGTTAAAGAGGTTGATAAGATTATTAGAAGCTACCTCCCTAAGGTGGAAGGATATCAGGAAACAGTAATGGATGCCATGAATTACAGTTTTATGGCAGGTGGCAAGAGACTTCGCCCTATGATTATGTTAAAGAGCTATAAGGCTTTTGGCGGTGAAGGGCGCATAATAGAGCCATTTATGGCTGCACTTGAGATGATACATACATATTCTCTAGTACATGATGATTTGCCTGAGATGGATAATGATGAGCTTAGAAGGGGAAAACCTACTACTCATATTAAATATGGCCAGGCAATGGCAGTGCTTGCAGGCGATGGACTTCTCAATTTCGCTTTTGAAACAGCACTTAAAGCTGTGGATATGGAACCATCACAGGAGGAATCACTTCGAATCCTTAAGGCTATGAAGGTCCTTTCGGGTAAGGCTGGAATATATGGAATGATAGGTGGTCAGGTAGTTGACGTTGAGTCAGAGAAAAAGAATGAACAGCTATCTATGGAACAGCTCATTTTTATTCATGAAAATAAAACAGCTGCCCTTCTTCAGAGTGCACTTATGATAGGAGCCATACTTGCTGGTGCAAGTGATGAGGATATATCAGTACTTGAGGAAGCAGGTAGACATATAGGTGTCGCTTTCCAGATTCAGGATGATATACTTGATGTAACCAGTACCACAGAAGTACTTGGTAAGCCAGTAGGAAGTGATGAGGAAAATGGTAAGCT
Organism: Lachnospiraceae bacterium UBA1748; assembly: GCA_002314855.1. Taxonomy (GTDB): domain Bacteria; phylum Bacillota; class Clostridia; order Lachnospirales; family Lachnospiraceae; genus NK4A136. Next base: position 18,979 of record DCHQ01000003.1, on the reverse strand, counting down.
TACCTATGTTTCCTACAATGGACTTGAAAAGGCAACAGAGGATCAAAAGGCCATGTCAGCACAGGCAGTTAGTATACTGACAAAGCTTAAGGATACTAAGTGCCAGAATGAGCATATGGAATTTTTAATAGAGCTTGTAGAATCACTGGTGAACAGAAAGCTGTAAAGAAGGCTATAAAGAAGGCTATAAAGAAAACTTACAGAATGACTATATAAATAATAGTTCGGAGGATGGATGCTATGGCTGATAAACAGTATGAGCTTTTATCTGAGATTGAAAAAGAAAATGATATAAAAAAGATACCTAAGGAAAAGTATGGGCAGCTTGCCAAAGAGATACGTGAATTCCTTATAAACTCTATTTCAGAGACAGGAGGACATCTTGGCTCTAATCTTGGTGCAGTTGAGCTTACTATGGCTCTTCATTTAGCACTAAACCTTCCTGAGGACAAAATCGTATGGGATGTAGGACATCAGTCTTATACGCATAAGCTTCTTACAGGAAGACGAGAGGGATTCGAGCATCTTCGTCAGTATGGTGGTATGAGCGGATTTCCAAAGAGAAAGGAAAGTCCATGTGACAGTTTTGATACTGGTCATAGCTCAACATCTATCTCAGCTGGTCTTGGCCTTGTAAAGGCAAGAGACCTTGCAGGTGAGAAGCATACTGTAGTATCAGTGATTGGTGATGGATCTCTTACAGGTGGTATGGCTTATGAAGCCATGAATAATGCTGCAAGAATGGATACGAATTTTATTATTGTGCTTAATGATAATAATATGTCTATTTCAGAAAATGTTGGAGGAGTGTCATCATACCTTAACAGTATTCGTACAACAGAAAGCTATCAGGATTTAAAGGATAGTATTTACTATAATCTTATTAAAACCAAGAAGGGTGAAAATGTTGCCGAGGCTATTAGAAGTGTTAAGAGCAGTATCAAGCATCTTGTAATTCCAGGTATGTTTTTTGAAGATATGGGTCTTACATATCTTGGACCAGTTGATGGTCATGACATCGGAGCTATGACCAAGGTACTTGCTGAAGCTAAGCGTATGAAGCGAGGTGTAGTAGTGCATGTTCTTACTCAAAAGGGTAAGGGATATGGTCCAGCAGAAAAGCACCCTGCAAGATTCCACGGTGCTGAGCCATTTGATGTGAAAACAGGTCTTCCGAAGAAGATAAGGGAGAAGGCTAACTATACAGATGTATTCTCGACAGTTATGTGCAAGCTTGGCAGCGAGGATGAAAAGATTGTAGCTATTACAGCTGCGATGCCTGATGGTACAGGGCTTAAGCGATTCCATAATATGTATCCTAAGCGATTCTTTGATGTGGGTATAGCTGAGGAGCATGCAGTAACATTTGCAGCGGGAATGGCAGCAGGTGGATTTAAGCCTGTAGTGGCTATTTATTCATCATTCTTACAAAGAGCATATGACCAGATGATTCACGATGTATGTATTCAGAATATGCCTGTTGTATTTGCAGTTGATCGTGCAGGATTAGTTGGTTCTGATGGTGAAACTCATCAGGGTATATTTGATTTATCATATTTATCAAGCATACCTAACATGACCGTTATGGCTCCTAAAAATAAGTGGGAGCTCTCTGATATGATGAAGTATGCAACTAACTTTGGGGCTCCTATAGCAGTTCGTTATCCTCGTGGACAGGCTTATGATGGTCTTGAAGAATTCCGAGCTCCAATAGAGCTTGGTAAGGCTGAGATGCTTTATAACGATAAGGATGCCAAGATTTGTCTTGTTGCAGTTGGTAGTATGGTTGAAACAGCCAAAGAGGTTAGAGAAAATCTTATGGCAGATGGCATAGCATGTTCTGTATGTAATGCCAGATTCGTTAAGCCAATTGATGAAAAAACTATGTTAGAGATAGCTGATAATCATAGCATCATTGTCACTATGGAAGAAAATGTTGCTTCTGGCGGATTCGGTGAGAAGGTAAGAGAAGTACTTGATAGTGGTAAGGATAAGAGAGATAAGGTGACACTTGTGTCAGTTGCTCTTCCAGACACATATGTCGAGCATGGTAATGTTGCCAAGCTTAAGTCTATTTTAGGTATTGATGCCATGAGCATAGTAAACAGGATAAAAACACTTATTAATAAATAGGATTTATTATGAAAGAAAGATTAGATGTATTAGTACATAAACAAGGATTTGCTGATTCCAGAGAAAAGGCTAAGACTCTTATTATGGCTGGAGATGTATTTGTTAATGGTCAGAGAGAGGACAAGCCAGGAAGTACTTTCGATGAAGAAAAGTCGACCATCACTGTTAAGGAAGCAACACTTAAATATGTTAGCCGCGGTGGACTCAAGCTTGAAAAGGCATTAAAGGTATTTCCTATAGGTCTCGAAGGGGCTGTCTGCATGGATATAGGAGCTTCTACTGGAGGCTTTACTGATTGTATGCTTATGAATGGAGCGGTTAAAGTATATTCCATTGATGTAGGCTATGGACAGCTGGCATGGAAGCTTCGCAGTGATGAAAGAGTTGTATGTATGGAGAAGACTAACTTTAGATATCTTACTCCAGAAGACATAAATGATGAAGTTGATTTTGCATCATGTGATGTATCGTTTATTTCGCTGAATAAAATTCTTGCACCAGCATTTGCAATCCTAAAGGATGGAGCAGAGATGGTGTGCCTTATAAAACCACAGTTCGAGGCTGGGCGTGAGAAAGTAGGCAAGAAGGGTGTTGTAAGAGAGCCAAAGGTTCATATAGAGGTAATCGAGAATGTTCTCGGTTATGCTAAAGAAGCAGGGTTTGAGATTCTTGGACTTGATTACTCGCCAATACGTGGACCAGAAGGAAATATAGAGTATCTTATGCATCTTGGCAAAGGAAAGTCAGGTATGGAAGTTACGGGTGAGTTTATTAACTCATTGGTTGCCAGTGCTCATGGAGATTTAGATAAATGAAAAAATATACAATAGTATCCAACTACGCCAAAGATTCAGATCTTAAGTTAGCTTACAAGCTTCAGAAACAGATGCTTCGTATAGAACCAAAAGCTGAGATTGGCGTATATGAAATGAATAATTATAGTCATGCTGATATTGAAGGCTCAGAGTGCATATTTGTACTGGGCGGTGATGGTACTATGCTTAAGGTGGCCAAAGAAACAAGTGTCAATGGAATACCTCTTCTTGGTATTAATCTTGGGGCTCTTGGCTTTTTAGCAGAGGTAGAGGTTGGCAACATTAAGAATGCTTTTGAGGCATTGCTTAAGGGCCAGTATCATATAGAAGACAGAATGATGCTTTCAGGTGAGGTTATTATTAACGGCAAAATGGTTCAAAAAGCCAGCGCGCTTAATGATGTTGTTCTGTCAAGACGTGGTGATCTTCAAATCATTGGATACAGAGTATATGTCAATGGACTGTATCTTAATGATTTTTATGCTGATGGTATTATTCTTAGTACACCAACTGGTTCGACAGGCTATAATATGTCAGCTGGTGGTTCAATAGTTGAGCCTAAAGCCAAGCTTATGGTACTTACACCAGTGTGCCCTCATACACTTAGCAATAGAAGTATTATGTTATCGGCTTCTGACAAGGTTGAGGTTGAGATACTTCCACCAAAGGGTGATAAACCAGTAGAGGTTGGTGTGTATTTTGATGGCGGCAATTCAAGATGCCTTGGAGTGGGCGACAAGGTTGCTATTACTAAGTCCCACAAGGTAACCAAGCTTGTTAAGCTTTCGGATATGAGTTTCCTTGTAACACTTCACAATAAAATGAATTCATAGAAAGAACTTTACTAAGATATGGGAAGTGTCGACGTAAAGGAGAGTATAAATGCTAACTAATGTACACGTTAAAAATCTGGCGCTCATTGAGGAGTCTGAAATCACACTTAAGTCTGGTTTTAATGTACTTACTGGTGAGACTGGTGCTGGTAAATCTATTATTATAGGTTCTATTAATTACTGTCTTGGAGCCAAGGCTGATAAAGAAGTAATACGTGATGGTGCTGAATATGCGCTGGTTGAACTTACATTTGAGACAAATGATGAGAAGATTCTTGCTGTAATAGATGAAATGGATATCCCAATGGAAGACAGAGGGGTATTAGTTTTAACTAGACGTATTATGCCTGGTAGAAGCGTATTTAAGATTAATGGCGAAACTGTTACTGCCAAGACAATGAAAGAATTGGCCACATATCTGATTGATATTCATGGACAGCATGAGCATCAGTCTTTATTGTCAGTTAAGAGACAGCGAGACCTTCTCGATGATTTTGCAGGTCAGCCTCTTGCCATAGCACTTAGTAAGGCAGGCCAGCTTTACAAGGAATACTCCGCAGTAAATGAAGAAATAGAAACTTTTTCGATGGACGAAGGCAAAAGAGAACGTGAAATTTCTCTAGCAAGATATGAAGTGGAAGAAATAGAAGCTGCTAATCTTGTGGTCGGCGAGGAGGAAGAGCTTCGTAGTAAATACAGTAAGTTACAAAATGCCAAGAAGATAATGGATAATGTAAGCAGAGCCATGGATCTTCTTGATGGAAATGGCAGCATTGTAGATAATCTTGGTTATGCAGTTCGTGAAATCAATACTGCTGCTGGTTATGACGATGAACTAGAAGCTATAAGTGAGCATATTGCTGACGCTGAGCAGGTTGTAGCCGATGTATGCAGAGAGCTTAAAAATTATGCATCAGATTTTTCATTTGAAGGGGAAGAATTTGATGAATTAGAAGAGCGAATAGATATAATTAATAAACTCAGTCTCAAGTATGGTGACGGTATTGAAAAGATACTAGCATATGCAAGTGAAAGAAGAGCAGAGCTTGAGAAGCTTGAAGACAGTGAGAATTATTTGAATACTCTTAAAAAGAAAAAAGAAGCTTTATTTGGTGAATATCTCGAAATATGTGGTGAACTTCATAGACTTAGAAAGAATGAAGCAACAAGACTTTCTAAGGATATCACCGAATCATTGGAGCAGCTTAATTTCTTAAAGGTATCATTTGATATAAGGGTAATAGAAACTGAGAATTACACTTCAATGGGTAATGATGAAGTAAGCTTTGATATATCACTTAATCCAGGTGAAAAGATGCGACCTGTATCTGAAGTGGCTAGTGGTGGTGAGCTTTCACGTATCATGCTTGCTCTTAAGACTGTATTAGCTAAGAGAGATCATATTGAGACTCTTATCTTTGACGAGATCGATACTGGTATTAGTGGTATTACTGCATGGCAGGTTGCCAAGAAAATGGGACAGCTTTCTAGCAGTCATCAGATTATATGCATCACTCACCTTCCACAAATCGCAGCAATGGCCGATGGACATTTTATGATTGAGAAGATGGAAAAGGCAGGCAAAACAGTTACTGACATATATGGTCTTGATGATAATGAAAAGATTAATGAGGTGGCTAGATTGCTTGGAAGCAATAATCTTTCTGATGCAGCTTGTAATAATGCAAAGGAACTTATAAGTGAGGCAGAAAGCATTAAAGAAGATTTTAAAGTCAAATAATTTTATAGTTGATATTTGGTCAAAATTTTTGAAGAATTTACACAAAAAATTTTGACCATTTATTACTTTTAGGGTAAAATATATATAAAATTTGCGTACAAAAGGAGGAGCATATTATGCTAGCTGCGTTGATTCCATTATTTGATGAAAATATGGCTGTAAGTGCTTATTCTTTGTTTGCGCAAAAAGAAAATCTTTTTCAGGAACCACATATGATGATTGCTGCGCAGCATGATGGTGCGTATACAATACGTGGGCTTGAAGTCATTGAAAGTATGGGACTCCAGACCATTGCGCCTGGTGCTGAAATCTTTGTTCCAATCAGCAATGTATCATTATTTGTAGACATTGAGAATCAGTGCTCTGCTAATCATAATAATATCGTTCTGTATATTAATAATTCTGTTAAGGTTACTGAGCAGTATGCTGATCGTATCCTTGAGCTTAAGCGTATGGGTTATAAGTTTGCTATGGGACGACTTGGCGTTGATGAGTATGAGACTTATAGAAGCATTATTATGATGATGGATTACATTGTCATAGACAGTCAGGCCATGGATGTATCAAAGGCTAAGATTTATTTTAACCGTGTATATCCTAAGCTTAAGATAGTAGTAAGTAATATTCCTGATCAGGATGCATTTGATAAATATAAGGAAACAGGATTTAATCTTTATGAGGGACCATTTTATCGTATACCTGTAGCCAAGGGTGCTACGGAGATTGCTCCTCTTAAGATGAATTATCTTGAACTTATTAATATTGTTCAGGGACCTAACTTTGAACTTAGTGATGTAGCTAAGATTATTGGTCGTGATACAGCTCTTGCAATATCACTTCTCAATATTGCTAATAGATTATCAAGAAACTCCGAGATAACATCGCTTAAGCATGCAGCAGCAATGCTTGGACAGAAAGAGATGAAGCGATGGATACTGACAGCAGTTACCAAGGAACTTTGTGCTGATAAGCCTAATGAAATAACAAGATTATCACTGCTTCGTGCCAAGTTTGCTGAGAACCTAGCCAAGGTTTTTGGACTTGAGAGTGAGGCTTCCAATTTGTTCCTTATGGGATTGTTTTCAGTTATTGATATTATCCTCGATACGACTATGCATGAGGCGCTTAAGATGATTGCTCTACCTAAGAACATTGAAACAGCGTACCTTACAGGTGAGGGTGACCTGGCAGAGGTACTAGCTTTTATCAAAAACTATGAACGTGGTGACTGGATAGAAGTAGGTAAGGCTGAGCTCATTGATGGAGTGGATCTTGATAAGGTATATGCAGCGTATTGCCAGTCATATCGCTGGTTTAGAGATATGTTCTATTAAAATTATAAATTATAGGGATTACAATAATAACTCATGGAGGAAAAACTATGAAGAATGTGCTTTTTGTAGCATCAGAAGGTGTTCCATTTATTAAGACCGGTGGTCTAGCAGATGTTGTAGGTTCATTGCCAAAATGTTTTGACAAGAATTACTATGATGTTCGTGTTATGCTTCCAAAGTATACTTGTATGTCTCAGAAGATGAAGGATCTTTTGGAATATAAAACTCATTTTTACATGGATTTTCACTGGAAGAATGAGTATGTAGGTATTCTTGAAGCAGTTGTTGATGGTGTAACATATTATTTCATCGACAACGAGTCATATTTCAATGGTTTTAAGCCTTATAGCAATAATGTTTATGATGATATAGAGAAGTTCTCATTCTTCTCAAAGGCAGCACTTTCAGCGCTTCCACTTATTGGATTTAGACCAGACCTCATCCACTGTCATGATTGGCAGACAGGTCTTATTCCTGTATATCTTAAGGAGCGTTTCCAGGGAAGTGAATTTTTCCAGGGTATTAAGTCAGTTATGACCATTCACAACCTGAAGTTCCAGGGACGTTGGAGCGTGGATGATGTTAAGGATATTACTGGTATTTCATCATACTACTTCACACCAGATAAGCTTGAGGCTTATAAAGATGCCAACCTGTTAAAGGGTGGTCTTGTATATGCTGATGCTGTAACTACAGTATCTGATACATACGCTGAAGAGATTAAGACACCATTTTACGGTGAAGGACTTGATGGTCTTCTTCGTGCAAGAAGCAATGACCTTCGTGGTATAGTAAATGGTATTGATTATAGTGAATATGATCCTGAAAAGGATGCATATATTGACTTTAAATATAATGCAAGTAACTTCCGTAAGGAGAAGGTTAAGAATAAGAGAGCACTTCAGAAGGAACTTAATCTTGAGCAGGATGACAAGAAGATGATGATTGGTATTGTTTCAAGACTTACTGATCAGAAGGGCTTTGATCTTATTGCTTATATTATGGATGAGCTTTGTCAGGATGATGTACAGATAGTTGTGCTTGGTACTGGTGAAGAGCGTTATGAGAATATGTTCCGTCACTTTGATTGGAAGTATGGCAACAAGGTTGCTGCCAATATATTCTATTCAGAAGGCTTATCACATAAAATCTATGCAGCTTGTGATGCATTCCTTATGCCATCAATGTTTGAGCCATGTGGACTTAGCCAGTTAATGAGCCTTCGTTATGGTACTATTCCAATTGTTCGTGAAACAGGTGGACTTAAGGATACAGTTGAACCATATAACGAGTATGAGAGCAAGGGTACTGGATTCTCATTTACAAACTATAATGCACACGAAATGCTTGCTACTATTAGATATGCTGAAAAAATCTATTATGATAAGAAGCGTGAGTGGAATAAGCTTATTGACAGAGCTATGGCACAGGACTTCTCTTGGGAAGTATCAGCTGGTAAGTATCAGGATATGTACGACTGGCTCATCGGTTAATATACAAATATAATAATTGCGAATGACTCCTAAATATATTAGTATCAAATTAATATATTTAGGAGTTTTTTATGCGAGAATTATTTGAATTATATGCCGCATTTTTCAGAATAGGCGGGCTAACATTTGGTGGTGGTCTTACAATGCTGCCTATGTTAAAGCACGAACTGGTCACCAAGAAAAATTGGGTCAAGGAAGATGATTTACTCGATTATTATGCTATAGGTCAGTGTACACCAGGTATCATAGCAGTTAATGTATCAACTTTTGTAGGATACAAGAAAAGAGGTATTATTGGGGCTATATTTTCAACATTTGGAATGATTAGCCCATCATTAATTATAGTATCGATAATAGCTTTGTTCTTAAGCGGCTTTATGAGTAATCCTTACGTTGCTCATGCAGTAGGTGGTATCAAAATAGTAGTGTGTGCTCTTATGCTTAATACAGTTATTACAATGGGCAAGAAAACCATTAAGAATGTGCTAGGTGCAGTTATATGTATATTGGCATTTCTTATAGCAATGCTTACCCCCGTTCCAACGGTAGCTATAGTTATAGTTGCAGGAGTACTTGGTGTTCTGCTTACTAAGTTTGACAAGCGAGAGGAGAGCAGATGAGAGTATATTTAGAATTATTTATAGAATTTTTTCAGATAGGACTATTTGCAATAGGTGGAGGCCCGGCAACTATTCCATTTCTTATGGATATACCTAAGAGGCATGACTGGTACAAGGTCAGTGATGTGGCAAATATGCTGGCTGTTAGTGAGAGTACCCCAGGTCCGATAGGCATTAATATGGCTACTTATGCTGGATATAATGCTGCTGGAATATTAGGTGGAATTGTAGCCACATTTTCATTGGTACTTCCAAGTCTTATTGTTATCATATTGATAGCAAAGCTTCTTGATAATTTTAGCAAGAATAAATATGTTCAAGGCAGCTTTGGTCTTATTAGACCTGCTGTTACCGGACTTATTGCTACAGCAGTATATGGTATTTTTCAGACAGCTCTTTTTTATGATACTGAGGGTAAGTTTCAAATACCTGTAGTATTACTAGTTGTAGTGGCGGTGTATTTCGCACTTATGAATGTTAAATTCTTGAAAAAACTGCATCCCGCCTTTTGGATTTTCTGTGGTGCGGTTATGGGAATAGTATTTAAAATGTAGTAAGGTGTTACAGAATAAATGAAATATAGACTATTTAGAAAGAATAACAACCAAATAAATGCTGATCTGGTGATAAATCTTGAGGAGCAGTCTGGCATATCCGTAGAGGAGTTACTTAGAGAGACTATAGATGGTATTCAGGAAAAATATTTATCAACTGATAAATCAATAGTCATTGTGCTTCCACACAAGGAAGAAACAGGTGTTTATTCTAAGGCGGATTTGGCTAGATATATAGATAACAATTTTAGAGGTTTTCCTCTGCCTATGGCTAGTGTGAGTGCTAAGCCTCAGAGAAAGCGTACTCCTAAAGCACCTTTAATATCTAGCATACTAGGTAAAAAGAGTGATAAGCCAAGGGCTTTCAAGGAAGCTAATATAAATGCTGATATGAAAGCCAGCGAGCCAGTATTAATGTCGATGGCCCTCGAAGCAGACGAGTGCATGGATTTTGAGGAAGAGCATTTTGAAAAGCTGGAAGAGCGAATGAAGCACATGACTGATACATATTCGGAGTACCTTTTATATTTAATACAAAGTAAAGGTATGGAGAATGCTGAGGTATGGAAGAGAGCTATCATAGACAAGAAAATCTTTTCGAAGATTAAAAATAATCCAGATTACCATCCTCAGAAAATGACGGCATTATGTTTGTGTATTGGAGCCAAGCTTAATTTGGATGAGTCCAGAGATCTACTGGCCAGGGCAGGTTATGCATTATCACCTTGTGATAAGACCGACATTATTTTTTCGTATTTTATCGAAAATGAAATATATGACATGATAGAGCTTGATATACAGCTTGAGGAACATGGATTACCTTGCATTATTGCATAAATATTAGGAGAAATGAGTATATGAAAAATCAATCTAAAATGCCACAGATAGGTGAAGCGATATTTTGTATTATATATTTAGCTTTCGCATTCTTTATAGGAATAATTGTTTTGCTGAAGTATGCAAAGGTAAGTGCTTCAGGTAGCGGATACTACGGGACTGACCTTCTTATTATAGCTGCTCTTACATTAGTATTAGCTGGTGGAGATTCATTTCATTTAGTTCCAAGAATAATAAATGCATTTAAAGATAATTTTGAGAAATATGAATTTTGGGCAGGATTAGGACTAATGGTTTCATCTATTACTATGACTGTCTTTTACATTATTTTGAATCTTATTTTTGATATTAGATTTGCAGGTATGTATGATTATGATTATTACTTTTATGAGACACCTTTTTTGAATTTATTATCTTATATCGCTTATCTTAGAATTATTTTATGTCTTTTTCCGCAAAATAACTGGTTTTATAAAGAAGGAAATATGAAGTGGAGTATTATTAGAAACGTACCATTCATATTTGTAGGTGTTCTTTCTGTGATTTATAGTTTTGAGGCTGATTTTATAGGCATAGGGATTGCTATTATTATCAGTTTTGCTTGCTATTTACCAGTAGTTTTTGGTGCCAAGAAAAATCCAAAGCTTGGAATGCTTATGATTCCAAAGACCATCGCTTATATGTATATCATAGGTTACTTTTTTAGTAGGGTAATGGGAGGATTCTGATTATTCTGATTATTCAATTTCGTCATTATTCATTTTGACGGAAACAGGCATTGATTATATACATAATTGTCAAAATACAATATAAGTATTATGTGATACACTTGAAAAGGGTTGAAATTAGGGGGGAATATACATGAGGGTTACCGTTTTAAGTGCTTCACCAAAGCAACAGTTAAGTCTTACATTGCAGGTTATTAGAACTTTGCAAAAGATGTGTAAGGATGATCAGTTTGATATCTGTTTTGTAAAGGATGTGAATGATCATTCCGAGTTTGAAGAAAAGGCTAAAGATTCTGATTTAGTCATTATTCTATCTTCGTTATATCATTTTAATACGCATGGGCAGTTGATGCGTTATCTAAAGAGCGTTAATATTCCAAAAGGCAAACCAATTACATATATTACAACCTCTGGTTTGAATATGGATGTTCCTGCTCATAATTATATTCGTTCATACGCTAAGCATAATGACCTTAAGTGGATCAGAAGTCTTAGCTTATTGGATGAAGACGTATTGCAGGAACACAGGCGAGAAGAGCTGTATAGATGGTTCTGTTATGTTAAAGATGTTGTAAAAGGTACTGAACTAACAGAAACAAGCCTGAGTGGTAAAAGTATAACCATATTGGATTGTGGTGATGAGGCCATAGAGACAGAGGAAACTGCTAAGACAATAGCAGCTAAATATGAGGCTCTTGGTGCTAAAGTTACACTTCACAATATGCGTGAAAAAAACATTAAAGGATGTATAGCTTGTTTTGGCTGTTATACCAATAATAAGTGTGTTATCAAGGATGACTTTGAATCTTTGACCAATGAGATATACAGTAGTTCGGATATGATAGTAGTTGTTAGTGGTATTAACTATAATCAGTTTAGTACCAACTACAAATACTTTCTTGACAGGCATGTAAAGTTTGGACGTTTCGCGCAGGAACATGAGAATATTAAAGCTTATGTATATTGCGGTGAGATTGACGGCAGTGATTTGGCAGAGCTTGAGCAGCATACACTTGTTGTGGATAGTCTTGATGGCGATTGTCATATTGGACTATACCCTGGTACAGGGGAAGGTGTTGATAGGCTTATACAGGAGTCAGCTTATACATGTATAAATGATTTGTATCCACAGAGAAATACATATACATATGGATTGTCAATGCAGTTTGCCAACTTGGCATACAGGCTACAAAACATGACACCTAAGGATTATGAGTATTTCAAATCAAAGGGCTTCTATGATACGCCGGAGGTACTAGGTCAGGTAAGACCTATATCAGGAATAGAAGATGGCAGAATGTCATGTCAGATGCGTTTAATAGCATTTGAAGAGATGCTGTCCAGGGTTGATGGACCACCAGCAATGACTAAACGAGGTGAACGTTCTAAATTCTTCCATATGATTGGCTCAAAACCACATACTGATGAAGAGAACAAGCCAAAGAAAAGTTTTTCACTGTTTAAAAAGAGTAAATAATTATTAAATATATGTCAGGGGTTAACGAAAATGATTGAAAAGAAAATAGGAATTTATATAAGTATTAGAATGGGTTTTGTGATGAGTGCTATTATGTCCATCGTAGGTTCAGTGATGGGCGTTATGGAGGCTAGAGCACATGCAGATAGCGCGGCGCAGCTTCCTCCATTTGTTATGATGCTTTTACCATCGCTTTTAGTATCGCTTGTGATAACATCCATATTAGCAATAGGAATTGGATTCATCGTGCCAATGAAAAAGGTCAATGAAGGTGTAGAGAAGGGAATAAAGGCCAAAGGATTTGTACTTCGTCTTATTCAGGGACTTGTATCAGATTTAATATATACACCACTGATAGCGCTTATTATGTCATTTGTATCAACAGCATTATTTGCCAAGGTTCCATCGGAAGTATTGGTGCCAGCTTCGATAGGCAGCTTTTTAAGAAGTTGTCCAATAGAGTTTGTACTTGCTCTTATCGCAATACTTATTGTAGAACCTATCTTACAAAAATCGGCTTTCAAGAAATATATTCCAGGATTTGGGCAGAAAATTGAAGGTGATGATGCCCTTGGAGATTAAGAGAGGCTTAGAGTAAAGTTATGAGTGAAGTTTCCATATCGAAAGATATGGAAACTTTTTTATATATCGACAACTTTTGTTATAATTATCTAGGGATAATATGATAGTGGATTTTGGATATATTAGTGATTGGTCGAAGGAGAGGGATTGGTATGAAATTATCAGACGTTTTTATGAAAGAACTTCAAGAATGTTTAAATGAAAATCAGGACCGAATAAGAACAGCTTCACAGTTGTGTAATAATGCTGTGTCGATTCAGAAAGCCAGACAGAAGAGACTGGGTTATTTGGTTAGATATGATATTTCGTTAAGAGAAGGTGCGCCTTCGCATGAATTTAATCGTTTCGGCGATTATAAATATGATGTATCTAATATTCAGAAACACATATTCTTAAAAAAAGAATTTTATAAGAATGGAAATTGTGTTTATAAATATAACGAAGACAATACATTATTTATGTATGTTGAGAACCTTAAAGCGGAAGCAGTTGATGGTTCGGAATTGATAAATTGCCCTAATTGTGGTGCACCAACAACACTTGAAGCTATTAGAAACGGGTGCTCTTATTGTGGAACACATTTTGAGATGTCTGAAATATATCCAGTTGTGACTAATTATTTTACAAAGTTTGATGTTAGCATGGTTGAAGATCGCAAGAATATGAATAATCCGATAGGAATTCTTAAGACATATGGTAAAGCTTATGCTAAATTTGCCAAATTATTGACATCTGCACCAAGTGCTGCATCAATGGTTGCGCAAGGAGGACTCACTTCAAAGAAAAGATTTGAAGAAATAATGCAGCAGTATATTCCAGATTTTTCATATCTTCATTTTGGAGATATGGCGATAGATATGTTAAAACTACTTTTGTTTTCTGATAATCCATCATCACTACCTTTCGTAGCCAAGGATAATTGTATGGTTGTCGCACCAAACCTTATTGATTTCGAATTTATTGGATTTGGTCTTGATAACAAAGATGTTGTAGTAAATGGGAAGTATGTTATAGCTAATGTGTATATTTATGTAAAAAGTTTATATGATACTCAAAATGGTGTTGTAAAAGTTCAGGAGAATTTCAGGGCAACTATGTCGCGTGATATAAGCAAGCCTGTTAAAATGGGATTCTCTTATACAAAAATCAACTGCCCATCATGCGGAGGTGTATTTGATGCGTATAAAACAAAGAGCTGTCCATATTGCTCTACAGTATTTAAACTTCAGGATGAAGAGTGGTTTGTATTAGATATTTCGAGAGGATAAAAAGTAGGGATAAAATTATGAATTATAACAGTCAAACTAATACGGCAATGCCTGTATACGACCGTGAGTGTGAAGGTCATCTTCTTAACGCTTACACTTATGATGCCAATCGTTTTAACAATATGATTATGCAGGGCTTTAATATAAAAGATATACTGGAAAGTGAACTGGCTCCTATACCAATTAGAAATTGGGGCGGTTTTGGTGGTTATGGCGATGTATATTATCTAATATACGAGTATACAGTTGACGGGATAACATATGTTAGAGCCTGTCCACAGCCTATACCTACTAATCGTTCAGCTGCCAATGGCGATAAGTATGTAAGAAATCGTCTTAGGTGGATTTATAAAGTTAAATATTCATCTCAGAACCCTGGAGTATCTTTTTTAAACAAAGGAAGTCATAGAGTAGCCGATATGAAAAATGGGTTACATGTAACTAATATTGCTCCTATCAGAATTAATAGACGAAGGAATACAAAAACAAATGGAGCAATATCTATGTTTGCGTCAGTCTTTGCCATATGTTTTTCATTAATTGCTCCTATCGGAATAGCTGCAGGTATTATAGGATTGCTCTATGGTTTAAAGGGGAGAAAAACTGATCCGGAAGAGAAAAGCTCAACTACCGGAATAATACTATCAAGTGCAGGATTAGTTTTATCAATTTTGGGTATTATTGGCTTTTTTATCATGCTGACAATTGTTTTTTAGGTTTTGAGGGAGATAATCTATAATGCGAAGAACGATGATAGCTGTTATGCTATCACTTTTAACAATTAGTATAAGTGTGACCGGATGTCATAAGGACGAGAACATAAAAACTATTTCTTCAAATGAAACTAGTGTTGATTTAGTTACGGCTGAAACAGAAATCACTGAGATAACGCTATATCATTATGATTATGCTGGAATGGATACTGTAATTGGTGATGACAATGATATATGTAATCTGATTGCTTCCAAAACAAACTGCGTGATTAAAGAAGTTGATTACTCAGATGCTATATCTGACAAGGAAGAACTACTGGCAATGGTAGACAATGATAATCTTACAGATTTGATATATTGTAACGATTTTAAATCTATAGAGTCTAGTTCTGAAGCGACATTCTTTGGTGAAGATGGAGTGCTTATCCAATGGGATTCTTATCTTGAAAAATACCCAAATCTTAAGGAACTATATACAGAGGAAGAGTGGGATTTGTTCCGCCAGGAAGATGGGCATATATATTGGGTCGATCTATTGGGGAGAACCTATGGTGAAGATAGAAGTACTACGCATGATGATTTTGCATTTTGGATTCAAGCAAGGGTCTTAGAGTGGGACAATTATCCTGAGATTAATACATTAGATGAGTACTTTGATTTACTAGAAAGATATACAGATGCTAATCCTACAATGCCTGATGGAGCGGATGTTATTCCATATACAGCTCTTTGTGATGATTGGAGATATTATTGTATTGAGTCAGTGCCTAATTATTTGGATGGTTACTATGGTTTTGGGTCAATTAGTGTAAATGAAGACGATCCGGACAATCCATATGTTATTGATTACAATGTAACTTCAACCGCTAAATTATATTTTCAGAAACTTAACGAAGTCTATAATGCTGGATATATGGATAAAGATTTTGATACACAAACTTACGATGAATATATTGAGAAACTTTCTACGGGACGTGTTCTTGGTATGACAGACCAGTACTGGGATTTCGCCTATATGATTGATTCTGCTTTTGAAGAACAGGGATTGAAAGAAATTGGATGCGACTATGTTCCTCTAGCTATCGTGATGAACGAAGGCCAGTCTTCTCAGTATCATTTGTATACAGACGATTATATAGATGTATATGGTGGATTAGCTGTAACAACTAAATGTTCAAATCCAGATGTAGTGTTCAAATTTTTAAATGATCTCTTAGATCAAGAGATACATAATTTGAGATTTTGGGGTATTGAGGGTGAAGATTATTGTGTTGACGAGAAGGGATTATTCTATAGAACAGAAGAAATGCGAGTTAAATGGTCTAATCCAGAATATCGGATGAAGCATGTTTGCCAGTATCCATTTATGCCTAACTGGTACGGAACATCCAAAGATGGAATTAATGCGATGAGACCAGAACAGCAGACATCCGAATTCTATGCCTCGCTCTCTGAACCACTTGCCCGTTGCTTTGAGGCATATGGGGCAGGCGGTTATGCCGATATGCTTAAGTCTGATAAAGATTATAGACAAGGAGTTTGGTATCCATTATATGAATATTCTTCGTCTGCTAATGATACTCCAGCTGATATAGCCTCGAAGGCAATGGTTGAATGTAAGCATGAATGGATTCCTAAAGTCGTCAAATCAACAGATTTCGAACTATATTGGAATCAATATATGAATGCTTATAACGACTGTAATCCACAGGATTTCCTTGATTATGAACAAAAACTAATAGATGATCGTCTTGGTAAGTAAAAAGATATTTCGAATTGTATAGATTAAATACCAAGATATCCTAATTTCTGAGAAAGAGGTAGTTATGAAAACAAAAGTATTTTGTGAATTTTGTGTGATTGTAACACTATATTGTATTATTATTTGGGCTTTCGTTCGTGCAGAGGCAAAAGAAATATATATTCCAATGATAATATTAGGTGTAGCTGTATTGTTATTATTGACAGTAGTGCCACTCATTATGATGATAGTAAAAAAGGATAAAAAAGATTAAAACTCCAGGAAATATGAACGTAGAGCGGAAGTAGAAAGAATTATGGCTGAATCAAAATAGAAGGAATATAAGAATGAGCGAAGGTATTGCAATTATTATTTTGTTATTAAAAGGGCTTTTGACGATACATTTGCCTTTTTTTCTAGATATATATGGAACACCATTCCTTGTTGTTGGTCTTATCTGGTATGGTTTGGATTATAGAAAATTTTCAAGTTTTCAGAAGGGTATATATATCCTGTGCGTGATATCGTCAGTAATAAGTATTTGGATGGCTTTGTCTATGGAGTTTACCTCTAACAAAGGTATTGATGGAATTGGAGAAGCTATTGCTAAAGGTGCAATATTCAATATTGCAAGTATTATATCTATTGTGACTGCTATTACCCTGTTTGTTATATGCACTAAATCTTTGCCGTATCGCCCAATTATCATCGGTGGCGCTATTATATTTACTGTTTTACTTATCGCAGGTCTTAACGCACCTGAAATTATTCGACGTTCGAAGATTACAGTTACCATGGCACAGGAAGAGAATATGCATTCTGTGAAGGAATTTGAAGAGGAATTGGTTAGTAGAAATCTCCTGACCGGAAAAGGTATGGTATATGGAATAGATAAGGATTTCGAAGAATACTCGCAGATGGATGAACTGTCGTGGAAAAATGATGCCAATAAAAAGTATCCAGCTTATGTGTATGTGTTTAGTGTAGATAATAATCTTGATAAAGATGCTATAGATGAGAAGATATTAAGAAGTAATTCATGGCTTGGTTTTGCTGAAGAAATTTATTTTTATATTTACTATATAAATGGACAGATTACAGCAGTTCCAGCTTGTTGCATAGAGCAGTTCAACGAAAGAAATATTGTATCGGAGAATCTCATTTTTTCAGAAACTGAACGTGTTCATGTTTATGATTTTCGAGAGAACAAATATATATATTTGGCTGAAAAGGATGGTGTAGACAGTAGCTTTATCAGTTTTTATGATAAAAGTCATGATAAGTTTGAATACGAACTGAATTTTCTTAGCAACTCAGGATATTATAGCGAATATCTGTGTGCTGCATTTCATATAGTAGACCGAGTCAACTTTGACAGTATCATGCGCGGCTTTGAGAATTGGGCTTATCAAAAGAATTGATTATCGCTTAAAAAAATCATTACGAAGTGAGTGCTTAAGGGGAAAGAATAATGAAACGTCTAGTAATTGTATTTCCAGGAATAGGATATACGGCTGAAAAGCCATTATTATATTATGGTTTGAACGTTGCTTGTGAATGTGGTTATGAAGAATACCGGAAATTAACGTTTGCTCCGAGAGAAAAAAACAATATTCGTGGCAATAAAACTGCTATGAAGGCTGCTTTTGAGGAATTATACGAGCAGGCGGAGGGGCAACTGCGGGATATTGATTGGAACCAGTATGATGATATTCTGTTTATGTCTAAAAGCATAGGAACAATTATTGCTTGTGCATATGCCAATGAAAATAGAATAATGAATGTTAAGCATGTATTGTATACGCCATTGACGTATACATATCAGTACAAGATACAAAATGCAATTGCTTTTATTGGGACAGAGGATGCATGGTGTGATTGTCAGGAAGTAGTTAAACTATCTGAGGGAGCTGGTGTTCCTATAAATGTATTTAATAAATGTAATCATTCTCTTGAAACGGAGAAAGATGTTAGAGGTAATATCGATCGTTTATCTGAAATAATGAAAATGACAAGAGATTATTTGGACTACGGAAATTCCTGTTTTGCGGTTAATGGGAACATATAAGAACATTCCATGACACTAAAACATCTTGTTGATGAGTTATCA
>DCHQ01000100.1 GCA_002314855.1 Lachnospiraceae bacterium UBA1748 | reverse complement strand
ATCTTATCCAGGATAAGAAGATTGTAAGTGCTTATACACTTGATTCTAAGGGTATCGTAGCAGCTGCTGCCAAGATGGGATTTGGTAATGGTCTTGGTGTTAAGTTTGACGAAGATGTAGAGCTCGCTGAGTTATTTGATAACCAGCTTGGTAATATTATTGCCGAGATGTCAGCTGAAGACATTGAAGCTCTTGATATCGATTATACAGTTGTAGGTACAGTAACAGATGGTGCATTTGAATATAATGGAGTAGTTATCAGCCAGAGCGATATGCTTAGCGGTTGGAAGAAGCCTCTTGAGAAGGTATTCCCAACTAAGGCAGTTAAGGATACAACTCCAGTTAATACACCAATATATACAGCAGATTCTATCCATATCTGTAAGAACAAGATTGCTAAGCCTACAGTATTTATTCCTGTATTCCCAGGTACTAACTGTGAGTATGACTCAACAAGAGCATTCATGAGAGCTGGTGCCAATGTTGTAACTAAGGTATTCAAGAACCTTACTGCAGAGGATATTATTGATTCAGTTAATGAATTCGAGAAGGCTATATCTCAGGCACAGATTATTATGTTCCCAGGTGGATTCTCAGCTGGTGATGAGCCAGATGGTAGTGCTAAGTTCTTCGCAACAGCATTCCAGAATGAGAAGATCAAGGAAGCAGTTAATAAGCTTTTAAATGAGAGAGATGGTCTTGCACTTGGTATCTGTAATGGATTCCAGGCACTTATCAAGCTTGGTCTTGTACCATATGGTGAGATAGTAGGTCAGAAGGCTGATTCTCCAACACTTACATTTAATACAATCAACAGACATATATCTAAGATGGTTTATACTAAGGTTGTTTCTAACAAGTCGCCTTGGTTACAGGGTGCAGAGCTTGGTGGCGTATATGTAACACCTGCTTCACACGGTGAAGGTAGATTCGTTGCTCCTAAGGAGTGGATTGATAAGCTCTTTGCAAATGGTCAGGTTGCTACTCAGTACTCTGACTTTGAGGGTAACATCTCAATGGATGAAGAGTGGAATGTCAACGGTTCTTACTGTGCTATCGAGGGTATTACTTCTCCAGATGGTAGAGCATTTGGTAAGATGGCTCATGTTGAGAGACGTGATGCGTCAGTTGCCATGAATATCTTCGGAGAGCAGGATCTCAAGATATTCGAGAGTGGTGTAGAATACTTCAAGTAATTGAATGTGATTTTTGGGACGGTTCTTTGCAATGAGAACCGTCCCTTTTTCGTTAATAGATGATGCTTGTTATCTAGAGGAGAATAAATAGATTTCGATATGAAATGCGATATTTGTCCAAGGGAGTGTAAATTAAATAATGATGTATTGGCTCAGGGCTTTTGCGGTTATTCTATGATAGAGAGAAAAAAAGAAATAAAACTGGCCAGAGCTGCATTACATTTTTATGAGGAGCCGTGTATATCAGGCACAAATGGCTCAGGTGCAGTATTTTTTAGTGGATGCAATCTAAGATGTGTATTTTGCCAGAACCATAATATAGCTAATTGCAAGGTGGGAAAGGCCGTATCAATAGAGAGGCTGGCGGATATATTCCTGGAACTGCAGGAGAAGAAGGCTCATAATATTAATCTTGTGACACCATCGCATTATGCTTATCAGATTATAGATGCTATAAAGCTTGCCAGGGAAAAGGGGCTAAGTATTCCCATAGTATATAACACTTCAGCTTACGATTCAGTTGAAACTTTAAAGGCACTAGAAGGATATGTTGATGTATATTTCCCTGATTATAAATATGCCGATAGTAAGCTGGCAGGAGAATTATCACGTGCGGAGAATTACCCTGACAAGGCTATCGAGGCAATCAGAGAGATGATACATCAGGTTGGCATGCCAGTAGTAGAAAATGGTATAATAAAACAAG
The DNA here is from genome assembly GCA_002314855.1 of Lachnospiraceae bacterium UBA1748. Classification (GTDB taxonomy): domain Bacteria; phylum Bacillota; class Clostridia; order Lachnospirales; family Lachnospiraceae; genus NK4A136. The sequence goes on along the minus strand of DCHQ01000100.1, from coordinate 6,798 downwards.
GAGTAATAATAAGGCACCTGGTCCTTCCAGGTAATGTGCGTAACTCTAAGGCTGTTATTGATAGATTAGTCTCAGAGTTTGGTACGGATATTACGCTTAGCATAATGAATCAGTATACTCCTATTGAAGGCCTTAAGCTTCCTGGAGAGCTGGGAAGGACAGTGACTGAGCGTGAGTACAATAAAGTCCTTGATTATGCATTTGATAAAGGTCTTGTAAATGGATTCTTCCAGGATGGCGAGACCTGCAAAGAAAGCTTTATCCCAGCTTTTGATTATGAAGGGGTATGATATGAAGCCGAATAATATTTATGCGTTAACCAGATTAACGAATAACAATAGCATACAGAAAATGGAACGACAGATGTCGGCTAGATTTAGGTTCCTTAAGATTAAGGAGTGGGAGATAGAAGGAATAAGTAAGCTAGTGGGGCACTTGATGCAGGAGAAGGCTACTGTTAATCAGCTTGGGTTTTATTATTCATATCAGGTTCCAAAGCTTGGAAAAGAATTTGATTTACTTAGAGTAGGCAGTGACAAAATCATCAATATTGAGCTAAAGAGCGACATAGTATCTGATGATAAAATCAAGAAACAGCTGGTGCAGAACAGGTATTACCTAGGGTTTCTTGGTCGTTCTATCAGGTCATATACATATATCAGTAAAATAGACAGGCTAGTTAGGCTTACAAATAGTGGGAAATTAATTGATGTGGGATTTGATGTTCTTATGGATGATATAAGAAGCCTTGAGAATCCACTTTCTGGAGATATTGAAGAGCTCATAAGAGAAGAGGATTATATCTTCTCGCCTTTAGCTGAGCCAGACAGATTCCTGAATAACGAATATTTCCTGACATCTCAGCAGAAGGATATAGCATATCGTATCACTAAAAATATAAGTGACGGCGTAGCTTTATTTCAGGGCTTTACTGGTGCGCCTGGAACAGGCAAGACATTACTTTTATATGATCTTGCAATGAGTCTGACAGTAAAGCAGTCGGCAGCAATATTCCACTGTGGCTCATTCCCATTAGAGTTAAAAAGACTGGATGAGCGACTTAAGAGAATCGACTTCTTCGATGGTACAATTTCTGGTCCGCTTCCTGATATATCGGGCTATAGTGTGATACTTATAGATGAAGGACACAGAGCATCGAAAGTCATGATGGAAAATATATGTGAATATGCCGCTAGCCATAAGATTCCAGTAATAGTATCATATGACTGCGAGGATGTTATAGCTACCGCGGAATTAAAGAGAGAGAGCATCCATGTTTTTGAAAGTCAGGAAGGCTTTGTTAAGTACAGAATGACAAATAGAATAAGAACTAATGCAGAATTATCATCGTTTATTCATTGTCTGATGCATTATGACAGAAGAAATCACAGAAGGTATTTTCCTAGTGTGAATATTATGTATGCCAGGGACGATGAGGAAAAGAACATCATTCTTAGTTCACTTATTGATGATGGATATATGTATATATATGAGAATGATAATAGATTGACTAATACCCTTGGTGCTGAGCATATCGATAAGGCAGTTTCAGGTGAATATGAAAAGGTAGCTATGGTATTAGATGAAGATTTTTACTACGATGATGACTACCTTAGGTCCAGGGAGAACCATGGAAAGCGTAGGGTAGTTAATGTGTTCCATGGCCTTAGCAGAGGCAAGGAAGCGCTGGCAGTTGTTGTTAAAAACAATGAAGAGCTCATAGAAAACATATTAAGTATAGTTCAGGGGAATTAAATTTAATAGCTCTAACAGAGTAAATATAATAATACTAGAATGAGAAGGGGAGAAGTATGTATAGAGCAATGGCACTTATGTTTCTTGGTATATTTTATGGAATATATATTATCAAGATGATAAAGCAGAAGATAAAGGGCATAGAAACTGATCAGATGGCAAAGGGGAAGGAGGGACATCTTTTTCGCGTAGAACTTTTGCTTAAGATAGCTACATACTCAGTTGTCTTAGTAGAGATTATTAGTATATTAATGACTCAGTCCATGTTTGGATTGGTATTTAAGTTGTTCGGTGTAATATTTTGCACTGTTGGCGACTGTATATTTTTCCTGGCAGTATATACGATGCGGGATAGTTGGAGAGCAGGTATACCTTCAGAATATGAATCGGCTATAATGAATGAGCCAGAGATTAAGATCATAAAGACTGGGATATATAAATACAGTAGAAATCCGGCATTTCTAGGTTTTGATTTGGTATATATAGGTATACTACTTATGTATTTCAATCCTGTTCTTTTGATATTTACATTATTTGCGATGATTATGCTTCATCTTCAGATTCTGGAGGAAGAGAAGTTTCTTCCGACTATATTTGGCAAAGAATATGTGGATTATAAAAAAGAAACCAAGAGATATCTTGGCTATGGCAAGCTTACATGGGATAAGTTAAGAAGATTCTTTTACATATGCCTTGGTATATTCTCGATTGTTTACTACGGAATATGCCTCTTATATGTTGGGTTTGCATTGTCACTTGGCTGGGTATGGGTGTTAATTGCATTATTCTCAGTTCTTAGAATATATATGCTGACCAAGGTAATAAATGGAAAAAGAAAGATACCAAAATGGCTGTCAGTAGTGTATCAGGGAATAGCACTTTTCTGTATTGTCTTATTTTTAATTGGTGAGAGTCTTGTTATCTTTAATGCGAACAGTCCAGCACCAGATGACCTTGATTACGTAATAGTACTTGGAGCTGGCCTTAATGGCAGCAGACCTTCAAGACCACTTCAGCAGCGTATTAATACTGCTTATGAATACAGTATGAATCATCCTGATGCAATACTTATATTATCAGGCGGTCAGGGACCAGATGAGGCGATAAGTGAAGCTGAGTGTATGCGCAGGGAACTTCTAAGTATGGGCATACCAGAAGAAAGACTGATTAAGGAAGAGCGTTCTACTAGTACAGAAGAAAATATCAGGTACAGTTATCTGATACTTAAGGACCGCGGGGATGAGGGTGCCAAGATAGGTGTACTTACCAACAGCTTTCATATATACAGAGCTAGGCTTCAGGCAAGCCTTCAGGACCACTATGTATACGGTGTTCCGGCTCTAACACTTTTCCCAATCGGAATTCATTATACAGTTAGAGAGTTCTTTGGTTTGTTATTTATTGTCGTAACGAATGGATGGCTCTAAATTCTGTAAAAAATAGAAAATAAAAAAAGGATTTTCCTAAAACGCGCCGAATAATATATTAGGCGCGTTTTTGTATTATACAAAGTGTGTATTGTGAGAGGATTAATTATGATAGTGAGAGAACAGCTGGAGCTGATGGAAAGAAACAATTTGTCACCATATGCTACTCTTAGTGAGAAGAGCAGAGGCCGATTAAAGGAAGAGCCTCAGTGTGACATTAGACCTGTATTTCAGCGAGACAGAGACCGTATTATTCACAGTAAGTCATTTAGAAGACTTAAGGATAAGACTCAGGTATTTCTTACCCCAGAAGGCGACCATTATAGAACAAGACTTACACACACACTCGAGGTATCTCAGAACGCAAGAACTATAGCCAAGGCGCTGAGACTTAATGAAGAGCTTGTCGAGGCTATCGCGCTTGGTCATGACCTTGGGCACACACCATTTGGTCATGCAGGTGAGCGAGCACTTAATAGAGTGTGTTCACTTGGATTTGAGCATAATGTGCAGAGTGTACGTACAGTTGATGTACTTGAGAAGGATGGTCAGGGACTTAATCTTACATATGAGGTACGAGATGGTATTCTTAATCATCAGACATCATCAATGCCTTTTACATTAGAGGGCAAGATTGTACGTTTATCCGATAAAATTGCTTATATTCATCACGATATGGATGATGCTATAAGAGGTGGTATTCTTAAGGATAGTGATGTACCAAAGGAAATAGGTGAGGTTCTTGGATACACCACAAGAGAACGCCTTGATTCATTTATTCACGATATAGTGAATTACAGCTTTGACAAAAATGATATTTCAATGTCACCAGATGTTGCTGAAGCTATGAAGAAGATGAGAAACTTTATGTTTGAAAGAGTGTATCAAAGCTCTATTGCCAAAGCTGAGGAGCATAAGGCAGAGGCGCTTATAGAAACACTGTTCAATCATTTTATACGTAATAAAGACCAGTTACCACCAGAATACTTATCAATGCTTGATTTTGGTGAGCGAATTGATCGAGTGGTATGTGATTATGTGGGCGCAATGACTGACCACTACGCAATATCACTATATGAGGAGTTATATGTGCCTAAGAGCTGGCACGGTTAAAATACGGAGAGGTTTATGTATTATCCTGACGAGATAATCGATGAGGTACGTAGCCGCAATGATATTGTGGATATTATCTCGGGTTATGTTCAGTTAAAAAAGAGGGGCAACAATTATGTTGGGTTATGTCCCTTCCATAATGAGAAGACAGGCTCGTTCAGTGTTAATCAGAATGGTCAGTTTTATCACTGCTTTGGATGCGGTAAGGGTGGTAATGTTATTACCTTTGTACGTGAGTATGAGAACTACTCATTCGTAGAAGCAGTTAAGTTTCTTGCTGATAAGGCAGGCATTAAGCTTCCTGAGGTGGAATATTCCGAGGAAATGAAGCAGAAGGCCAGTAGAAAACAGCAGCTTATGGAGATTAATAAAGAGGCTGCCAAATATTTCTATTATCAGCTACGAAGCAATCCTGGTAAGCTTGGTCTTGATTATTTTAGAAAGCGTGAGCTTGATGACGAGACCATGAAGAATTTTGGCCTTGGTTATTCACTGCAATATACTGATGACCTTTACAAATATCTACGAAGTAAGGATTATTCGGATAAGATACTTATAGATTCTGGATTGTTTAATTTTAATGAACGCTATGGTATGTCTGATAGGTTTATTAACCGAGTAATGTTTCCGATAACGGATATTAATCATAAGGTTATAGCATTTGGTGGACGAGTTCTTGGAGCTGGTGAGCCTAAATATTTGAACTCACCTGAAACAGATATATTTAGTAAGTCTAATAACCTTTATGCCCTTGATAAGGCCAGGATGTCGCGTAAGGACCAGATTATCCTATGCGAGGGCTATATGGATGTTATAGCGATGCATAAGGCTGGATTTACTCAGGCAGCAGCATCACTTGGTACAGCATTTACAAGTGGACATGCCGTGTTAATTAGGCGTTATACCAAGAATGTACTGCTTGCGTACGATAGTGATGGCGCAGGTGTGAAGGCGGCTCTTAGAAACATTGGTATCCTTAGGGAGGCAGGTCTTGGCTGTAAGGTAATTAATCTTGAGCCATATAAAGACCCAGATGAATTCATTAAGAACCTGGGAGCCGAGGAATTCCAAAAGAGGATAGACGAAGCTGAGAACGGATTTATGTTTGAGGTTCGTAAAGCCAAGGAGCAGTATAATCTTCAGGATCCAGATGAGTTAACCAGATATCATAATGAGGTTGCTAAAAAGCTCCTGGTATTCAGTGAAGATATGGAGAGAGATAACTATCTCGATGCTGTATGCAGAACCTTCAGCATACCAAAGGATAGTATGAAAAAGCTTGTATACAAGCATTCTCAGAATATAGTAACCACGGATGCAGCGTCGTCGCCAGTTGTGCTACGAAGTGGCACCAAGAAGATGACGGCCGAGGATGGAATTAAGAAATCACAGCGACTGCTTCTTACGTACTTAATTGAAGATAACTCGCTGTATAACAAAGTAAAAGAATATATTTCTGTTGATGATTTCGTTGATGAGCTTTACAAGAAAGTGGCTGGCCTGATGTTTCAGGGACTTGAAAACAATAACCTGAATCCCGCAGCCATAATAGACAGCTTTGAAGATGTGGAAGAGCAGCGGTGCGTTGCAGAAATATTTAATACTAAGCTTGAAGCCATAGAAACCGAAGAAGAATCAGAAAAGGCCCTAAAGGATGTGGTCATAGCGGTTAAATCGGGCTCAATAGCTTACTATACAGGTGCTCCTAACAAGGACATCACAATTGTTAACCAGCTCCTGAAAAGTAAGAAGGAACTGGAAATTCTAAAAACTAAAGCAAAATTATAAGTAGTTGAAAGGTGGACTAAAAAATGGATGAAGCTACACAGGTAAAATTTGACGAGAAAATCAAGGAGCTTATTACTGCTTCCAAGAAGAAAGGTTTTGCAGAGTACAATGAGGTAATTGCCAACTTCGCAGAGCTTGGACTTGAAGAAGAGGATTTTGATAAGATTTGGGAAGCTCTTGATAAGAACAAAATAGTTCTTAAGATTGAGCAGCCAGCTGAAGATGATATGCCAGAAGACGATATGGTATTCGAGGATACAGAGGACCTTGATTTATCTGTTGAAAGCCTTGAGAAGTCTCTTGGTGATGGTGTAAGTATCGAAGACCCTGTAAGAATGTATCTCAAGGAGATTGGTAGAGTACAGCTCCTTTCAGCTGACGAGGAAATTGAGATAGCTAAAAGAATGGAACTTGGCCAGGCTAAGGAAGAAGAGAATAAAGCACTTCAGGCTGAGTATGATGCTGAGACTAATGCTAATAAGAAAAAGAGTCTTAAGAAAAAAATTGATGCTAATAATGAGATTATCGAGGATGGTAAGGATGCAGCCAAGGAACTTTCACAGGCTAACCTTCGTCTTGTAGTTTCTATTGCTAAGCGTTATGTAGGCCGTGGTATGTTATTCCTTGACCTTATTCAGGAAGGTAACCTTGGTCTTATTAAGGCTGTTGAGAAGTTTGATTTCAGAAAGGGATTCAAGTTCTCTACATATGCTAC
>DCHQ01000085.1 GCA_002314855.1 Lachnospiraceae bacterium UBA1748 | reverse complement strand
AACTTGTGAGTAGTATATCTGTTTATAGATTACAAAAGCATACACAATGAAGCAGTAAGTAATGTTCGTGAGAACTTACAATATCTCGATGTGAGTATATATACACACATTTTGAGTAGCAGATATCATGCTTTATAACGGTAATCAGCTTGTTATTTTCTATGATTCCAATAGCTGGGCATATACACCTATCGGACATATTGACGCATCAGCCGACGAACTTGAAGAGTTCCTTAGCGGTGATGAGGATGAGGTCATTATTAGACTAGCTGAATAATTAACTTGGATTTAAAGTGGTCGAATCAGGCTACTTTTATAGCAGAATTAGGATTACGTACAATGGAAGTAATGATGAAAAAGAGAATAGCTTATGCAGTTACTACGCTTTTACTTCTTATAGTAGAGGTATTAATTGCTTTATATGTTCATGATTCGTTTATCAGACCATATGTAGGCGATGTTCTGGTAGTAATAGTAATCTATACATTTATCAGGATATTCATACCAGAAGGCTATAGATTATTACCTTTATATGTGTTTATATTTGCTGCTGGTGTGGAGACACTTCAGTTGTTTCATATTGTTGATATCCTGGGACTTGGGGAGAGCAAGTTTTTCAGGGTATTAATTGGTTCAGTATTTGATATTGCAGACGTGCTATGTTACGCCGTTGGATGTCTGATACTAGGTGGATATGAAGTGTGGAGAGGCAAGAAAAATACAAAATAAAAGTGCCGAAAAATACCAAATAGGAATTACTAACAAGCTCTTAATTAATGGTATATAGATGGATAATAAAAAGAAATCTAAAAAATTCATATTAGCTATAGTAGCCGCCTTACTGATTATAGTAGCAGCTATCCTCGGATTTATTATCTGGTATAATCTGCCAATTAATAAGATTAACAGAGCATTCGAGGAAGGGGATATCAAAGAGGTTGAAAGACTGTTCCCTGAGCTTACTAAAGACGAAGACATAGATTCAGTGTCGGCAAGGCTAAAAGATATGGCCGGTAATTATTATGACGACTATCTTGATGGAGATATGTCCTATGATGATACTATGACCTATTTTAAGCTTGTTTCTCGTAAGGTATTAAAGAAAGATAAGCAGGTTACTAAGCTTATTAATAATATTAACGAGATAGAGCAGTCGAGGACGGATTTCAATGAGGCTCTTATCCTAATGAAGGATGAGGATTATCTGGGAGCTATTAGCTTATTCGAGCAGGTATCGAAACTCGACAAGGCTAATTATAAAAAGGCTACTACTAAGATAGAGGAGTGTAAGACCGCTTACTGCGAAAAGGCTATTGAGACTGCAGATGAGCTTATAGAATCGGGCGACTACGAAGGTGCCCTGGAGGTAATAAAGGAGGCTCTTGAAATCCTGCCTGATGATGAGGCACTCCTTGGTAAACTGGCCGAGATAATGTCATACATGGATGTGGACCTCGAAGGTAAATATACTTCGACCATTGATCTTGGTGACCTAATCGCAGGAGAGCTTGGCTTAACTGGCTATAATGTTTATTTCCCGGCAGTCCTTGTGTTAGAACTGTCGGATGATAAGTTAAAGATATACGTGGATCCTGATAGCATAGAGAGCGCACTTAATGCCCTTACAGCCAATGAAGAGTCAATGGAGGCTGTATATTCACTGGCCGATGAATATGGTATTAACAAGAAGGAAGCAGATATCCTTATAGCCCTCACCTATGGTGGCTCTTATGCCAAGTTCATTATGGATAATTTTGGCGGAGAGATACAGGATGCACTCGATGATTTTACCCACGAGGTAAAGTGCCACGCCGATAGCAACTACATCTACATAGGCACAACCGATAAGAATGATAATAACTATCTGACATATTCCGATAACGGTACAAGCATAAAACTCGAATCGTACAAGGGCAACGACAGTATTCTTTCGCTGCTACCATACCCGAGTATGTGGACTCTTGGGGACGGGGTTAAGGGCTCATTTTAGGTCTTTCTGATCGTCATCTATCTCACAGATGTGAATCCAAAGGATCGTATAGCAAGACAATACTTATAATATAGCGACTTATGCCGGCCCTACAGGAGCTATAGGAGAACTGATTATGAAAAGATCATTACAAATATTATTTATAGTAATATTAATAGCGGGAGTAGTATCTCTAGTATATATTTGTAAGACGCTGGCAAATAGTGAGTCTAGTGATGAATCAGATGTTGTTACGATGGATGAAATCGAAAGTGACGAAACGATTAGCGACAATGAAGTGATTAGTCCAGAGATGTTACATGATGATGAATCATATTATGAGAATGGCCCTGGTGATTTTGATATTAATAATGTATCCGATGATATAATACTAGGAATTCGGTCGGTTCCTAGTAGCGGTAATCAATATGAACGATGTGGTACGACACTTAATATTACAGCAAGTGGAGAAGCTGTCTGTTATATTGCTGGTGCTGAGGTGGGTAGGAAGAAACTTGATAAGGACGCGTTTGATGAGTTTGTCGCACAAATTGATTATAACGAGATAGCTACGATGGAGATATATCACCCAGATCCTTTTTATATTATGGATGGCGGAGACGCTTATGTGATTGTGTATATGAAGAATGAACCGTCACTCATACGTGGTGGCTTTTGTGTCAGTGGTGAGGAATTTTCAAAGTATTATAAACTTGTTTATGAATTGGCAGACTATCATTGGTGGATGGGGTGCTGTGATGATTACACAGAGATGGTGCAGAATATTTCCGAGAACAAGGAGGAGATACTTAGAGAAGCCATCCCGGATCTGGTTGATTTGTCTGCTGTACTAAGGGATCTTGAAACATTAAAGTGCAATAAGATTGTAAGTATTTCTGAACCTATCATATATGATGATGTATATTGTTGGACAGTTATTACTGATGATTATGGCATAGAGTATGCGCTTTATTTGAGTTTGGATGAGGACAATAAAGTAATCTGTAGTGAGGGTGTAGGGTTCGCCGGCGAAGAGAGCTATGAACCAATCTCAGAGCCTATTACTTACGATAAAATAAAACAAATGTATGAGGATTAAGATAGGAGCGGATACTTCGATGTTAAAAGGTTTATTGTGGTTTATTTTATATTGCATAAGTACATCATATAATGTATAAATAGTATATCCGTGAGGAAAAATATTATGAAAGAAAAGGTGAAAAGATGAAGAAGAGAGTGTTAATGATATGTATGGGTCTTATGCTTGCGTTATCTGGCTGTGGTAATGATGGAGCAAAAGATGCAGATGTGAAGAAAGAAGCTTCAAAGGATGTATCTGATGAAAAGTCTTCGAAAGAAAAGTCAGGAAAAGAAAAATCGGAAAAAGAAATATCTGATGAAGATGAAGACCTTGGAGACATTGATGAAATCGAAACTGATGAAGATGCAGCTCCTATAGATATCTCCAAGATAACAGGTGAACATGTGCTTGCAGAGAGTGATAATTTTGTAATCACTATGACAGATGGCATAAAGTATGAAGAGCATTATATGGAGATGAAATATCGAATCCCTGTTAAAATCGAGGCTAAGGAAGGATATGTTGGTAACTATATGATCAGCATTGATTACCTTGTTATAAATAATGTCCAGGTAAAGGCTCAATTTGACGGTGTATTTGCTTCAATTGATAGTGATTTTTATACAGAATATGAAGGATATATTGATATCGAGACAGAAGATATGCTTACATATAGCATGATACTTGAGGATACAGCGATTCAGAAAATATACGGTCAGTTTAACGAACTTGATTATGAACAAGGTGGTTCCAAGCTAGTTTCTGGTGAAGTCAAGAGTGATGATTGTCCAGCAGAATTTGCAATAGCGTCTTCATGCGATAAGATTTATTCTGATGATTATCAGAACTTGTATTATGCAGGTGTTTTAGATGTGGATGAACATGGCATGGCCAGACTTTTATATATAAGAGAGTCTGACAGAAATGATGGTTTCTGGAGAACTACTTTGTGTACAATGCTTTTGGCTGATGAGACACCTCTATCACAGGTTAAGGCTATGAATTATTCACAGGCAACAATTCCTGCAGGTTGTGTTAAAGCGATGATTATGAAGGTTGATACAACGGAAATCGATTTTGATAGTGTAGATGAACTTAATCTAAGATTGTATGAAGCAGAGTCACAGACTGTGACAGATTACAATATAGGTAAGTTTATTGAGATGTATGGTGCGATGGATTATACGCAGGATATAAAAGCAGATTTAGAGAGTGCGTTAAAGTAATAGTTCAGGAAAAATCAGAAATAATGAAAAATAGTAATATTTTATAGCTGGGTGATGTAGATCTTGTAAGAGCGTATTACAAGGAATACGAACTAAAAGATGCTATAAATATGGCGATAGATGAATGCATTAAACGAGATATATTAGCAGATTTCTTTAAAGAAAATAGGGAGGAGATATTAAAAGTGACAGAACTTGATTTTACATTTGAACGTCAGATAGAACTAGAACGAAAATCCGCCCTCGAGCAAGGTATTGAGCAAGGTATACTTGGCTCGATTAAAATGCTGTCAGAGATGAATCTTCCTTACGATGTTGTTTTAGAAAAAGTAATGCAGGTTTATAATATTGAACCATCAAAAGCGCGGAAATTGATGGATGAATATTATACGAATTGAATATTGTGGCCCTCTTGGGGACGGGGTTAAGGGTTCATTTTAGGGCAGTCTGCGGACTGCCTTTTTTTATTGTGACAAATATTGATAAGTATTCGTATATAGGCATTTGCTATAATATCAGCGAAAATATATATATAAAGTGAGGAACAAGAAAATGAAAAAGTTTGCAGTTTTATTATTAATGGGATTAACAGTATTTTCTTTATCAGCTTGTGGTAGCGAACCAGTAGAAGAGACTACTGAAGTTACCAAAGAAGTAGAAGAAGTAGTAGAGGAAAATGTAAGTGAAGAACCAGTAGAGACTGAAGTTGAGGAAGTAGTGGAAGAGCCTGAAGAGGACGGAGTCAAAATCACAAATATTTCCGTAGATGATCCAAATGGTGATGGCGCTGTACATCCTTTATTGGGTGGATATGCTACTCATCTTTGGGCAGGAACAGATCCAGATAGCAATACAATTACATACTATGATGTGGAAGGAAATGAACTTAGTCAGTGTACTCTTGAGTATGATGGAGAATCAGATTCATGGGGATGCTGGTATTACGGAGCAGGTGACGAAATCTACATTTTGGCTTATGGAATGAAGGAATGCGAAACATCAAATACATACGCAATACTTGATGGCAATGGAAAGGTAGCTAGAACTATTAGTAGCGATGAGGAATTCTATTATGTAGTTATAGATACAGACGGAACACCTATATTTGTAATTCAGAATGCAGATGGTTGCGCTTATATTAGTGCTAAAACAGGAGAAGACTTGGGATTTAAAGATTCATATATAGGGTTCAGTAAGGAGCCTTCTTCCTCAGATGAGTGGAGTGTGTATGTTGAGTCACGAAATACTGATTATTATTTTGCATCTAATGGAGAGGACTGGGCATTTCTTGATAAAGATATGAATGAGCTTGCTCGTTATAATGATGTAACAGACTTTAACAAGGAAGGATATGCACTTGCTAGTGATGATCGTGAAACATATTATGTTATTGATACAGATTTTAATGTAGTAAAGGAAGATGTTGCAAAGGGTAATTCTGCAGCCTACCAAATCGCTGGTGATTATTTCTACGTTTCAACAGGTGAAGAGGAAGATAGAAATTTCACATTTATAACAGTTGAATAATCATTGGGCCCTCTTGGGGACGGGGTTAAGGGTTCATTTTAAGTATCTGAAAAAATAATAGAAATATTTTATGGCTGGGTGATATATCACCCAGCCTTTTTTATAATTTGTGTGAATAATATATCATTGACATTAGTTCGGTTAACCGATATATAATAATAGAAGGAGGGAAAGCTGATGATCATAAATGACTTACTTGAAAAAGAAAATATGTCAAGATATCGCTTAAGCAAGGAAAGCGGAGTGGCAATGACTACCATTACAGATATCTGTAGTGGAAAAGCTGATCTTGATAAATGTGCAGCTGGAACTTTGTATAAGATTGCTAAGGTTCTTGGTGTGACAGTTGATTCTATACTGGAGAATAATGCGACAGAAAAGGTGGATTATAGATGTTCTTTTGAGACCTTTAAGAGTAATACATGTCATCATGTAAAAGATATGGGCGACATAGACTTTATCATTGAAACCCTTGAATCAGATGAGATACGTAAACTATATGAGCGTAGTTGGTATAGAGAAGCCTTATATTTGTTGGCAATGATTGATTATTTGTCTAGAATGAATGGTCTTCCTCTTTGTACGAATTATAATGATATTCGTTCTCAGAAACTTGAAAAGCCCTATTTTCCTGCAGGTGTTGTAGTATCATATGCAGCGACGGGAGATGAAAGTATAAAAGAAAAGGCATTAGCAAATGCGATTCCCGAATTTATACGATTTAATATCGTAGAAAGTGAGGTGCGAAATGTCTGCTGATAAGCCTTTTACAAAAGAAAATCTGGATAGCCAATGGGGACGGGGTTAAAGGCTCATTTTAGGGCTCCTTAAAAATAATAGAAATATTTTATGGCTGGGTGATATATCACCCAGCCTTTTTTGTAGGATGGGAGTGTAAAGAGGGCGAAGGGTGGATATTAATGAATAACAATATGTTTAACAGATTATTTAATAAGCGTATAAAACATGAATTCTGTACAAGATGTGAAGCGGATCTTACACTCCAAAAAGGATATGATAACGAACTACCATATTGGATATGCAAGGGATGTAATGAAATGCTAATCAATCCAGCTATTGATACTGAATCGGACATAGTATGGGTATGTGACAAATGTGATGCCATGCTTAATATCCAGCCGGGATTTTCGGAGGCAGTAGGTGATTGGAACTGCACTCAATGTGGGCATATCAATAAGATTGATGTCAGTGAAGTATATCTGTCTGATGATGATTACAGGGAGAGTCTTACTAATCCGTATAAGGACATGATGGTATCCGATGTAATTGAACTAATGAAGTATCAAGAAGTATGCAAGATTAATGGTTATGAGAACATAATGATTGTTCGTAACTGTGATGATGGCCAGCTATACATAAAGAAGGAACACAGTACATATGATAAAAGTATATATCAGTTCTTTATTGATAATCCTGCGTCATATGTTCCAGAGATACATTGTATATATGAGTCCAATGGGTATTTGATTATTATCGAGGATTTTATAGATGGAAAAACTATTGAGGAACTACTTGAACTGGGGCCAATGGATGAGGACAGCGTAATAAATATATTTACTAAGATATGCTTGGTGGTTAATAGCCTTCATAATATGAACCCGCCGATGATTCATAGAGACATCAAGCCTTCGAATATTATGGTTGATGAAAGAGGAGAAATATTTCTAATCGATGTTAACGTGGCCAAGTGGTATAAGGAAGATGAAAGTGAAGATACGAGATTGCTTGGAACTCATCGGTATGCAGCGCCAGAGCAGTATGGTTGCGGCTTAAATGCATCCAGTGTTAAGACTGATATATATGCACTAGGGATTGTATTAAATGAGATGATTACAGGTAAGCTTCCGAGTGAGTGTATGGCAACTGGGAAGCTTGGTGAGATTGTAAAAATGTGCATTGCTCTCGAACCAGATAACCGGTTTAGTGATGAAGAATTGATATCCGCTATCAGAAATATTAAGTAGTATTATACGAACAATTTGCACCGTAGCGGTGGGAACGAAAACAAACTAAAAATGCTAACATATTTTTAATGAAAAACACGTTAGGAGGACGTTAAATATGAAGGTATGGAAGTTGGTTTCGGGTATTCTATCAATCATTTTATTTGCTATTGTATCGTTTCAGTCATGTGCTGCTGGAGTAGTTAATACGATCGAAGATAATGGTGAAGTTTCAGGTTCTGCCGGATTCTTTGTAGCCATATTTTTATTAGCGGGTGGTATCACTTCAATAGCTGTCAGAAAATCTACAGGTAAGGGTGGAAACATTGCGCTTATCATTTTGTTTGGACTAGGTGCGCTTATTGGTTTTACAATGCATGGCAGTTTTGCTGATCTTTCAATATGGGCTGGCTGGTGCCTTATCAATGTTATCTTGGCTGTCATAGCTATGATTACTGGAAAAAAGAAGAATGAGACTGTAAGTAATGATGGAAATGAGTAAGAAGAAAAGTACAAGTGAGCTTGAGGAAATATTAGGAAAAACACATCCTAATGATATTGGGGAATTTATAACAGATAACAAGGATAGTTTACTTGACTCAGATAGACCGTTCTATGATTACTATAGAAATCTGGTAAAGGCCAAGAAATTAAAACTTCAGGATATATTCCTTCAGGCGGATATTACTGAAAATTATGGATACAAATTGGTGTCAGAGGAAAAAAGAACCAGACAAAGAGATGTGATAATCAGATTACTTTATTCGGGAATGTGTACACTGGAAGAAGCTCAGGAAGGACTCAAAATATATGGGATGCCACAACTGTACGCCAAGATACCAAGGGATGCTCTTTTGATGGTTTGCTTCAATGAACGACCTGGTAGCGTGATCGATGTTAACTCATATCTGTCTAAGAATAAGATGGAGCCGTTAAGAAATAGTGGGCTGCAGGAGTAAAAATTAATAGTGCATTATGACGAATTTTATAGCAATATTTCGGCAGTCCTAAGGGGGAATAATTCACCGAATTCGTTGACGTTATTCGTGTGACAGAATACAATAAATATGTGGCAAAACAATCGAAAGATTGTGAACGCAAAGCTAGAGGGACTAAGGTTTTATACTATGTCAGCCAGTTGCATTTCTAATTAGCATTGCCACTATAAGCAATGCTTTTTTTGTGCATTAACATAGTTGCCCGGCCTCAAAAGAGAGGAGAGTATGAATATGATTAATGGATACAAGTCTATTACGGAGACTTCAGAAGAATGGGGGATATCCTCCAGAAGAATTCAGGTCCTGTGTACGGAAGGCAGAATTGAAGGAGCTGCAAAAATCGGAAGAATGTGGGTGATACCAATCGAAGCAGCAAAGCCTAAGGACGCCAGAGAAAAGTCAGGGCTGTATAAGAATTGGAGGAAGAAAACTACTAAATTGTTGGGAGGAAACAAATAATGGCGAGAATAAAAATTACTAGTGATCCATATAATCGTGTGATGGATTTTGATGTTTTTAACAAGAGTATCGGAAATTGGGAAGATATAAGTGTAAATAATCCAAATAGTAAACTAAGAGATGATACAACAGGAAGAGCTTTTTTTCCTTTTAAGGTAAAGGAAATAGTAGATATTATTGTTGATGAGTATTATGCAAATAATGAAAAAGTAGAGCTTGAGTTCGAAGGTACTCAAGATGATTTCTATGAATTGGCAACGGTATGCAGTTGTGATGACATTGTTGAAAAGATTAACTTATCGAAAGCGCAAAGAATCCTCGAGAATGCGAGAATTATTATTCAGCCTACAAAAGAAATATTTGACGGTGTCCAGCCTATTATTGAAAAAATAGTAAAAGATGATGCAAATATAATTAGTAAACTTAATAAAGTATCAGATGCACTTAATGATATTATTCCTATTTGTGTATTTGGAAATTATAGTGCTGGAAAGTCGACATTCATCAATGCTCTTATTGGAAGTGAAGTTCTGCCAAGTGGTGGCGATCCAGTCACGGCAAAAGTATACAAAATCAGCCGTTCTGACTATAACGATATAGCAAGAATTAAGTTTAGTTATCTAGAAGAAAAATTTCTACTTCTTTTTGAAGGTGCCAATCTTCGTGTTATGGAGGGCGATATTGAAAATGACCTCATAAAGGATATTATTGCATCAATAGACGAAATTACAGATGCAGATATGTTTAAAATGATCAGTGTGGCACTTGAACTTATCAATGGGTACGAAAAGAAAGATAGGGATGTAGTCGTTATAAGCAATGTCATTGAGCTCGAGGTTCCTTTTGCTAAAACTGGGTTATTAGGACGTTCATATAATAACTTTGTTATCTTCGATACACCAGGTTCTAATTCATCATCAAACATAGAACATTCTATGGTATTAGAAGAGGCTTTAGAGGGCTTTTCTAATGGTATACCTGTGTGGGTTTCTACATATGAATCAGTGGATAGTACCGATAACGCTAGCTTATGTGACAAAATATTGAATATCGATGCTTTAGATAAGAGATTCACTATGATTATATTAAATAAAGCAGATGGATCAGACTTGGATGAAGATGGTTTTAGTAAGAAGCATGAGCAAGAAATTCTTGAGTATGGTTCAGTAGAGAAAATGTATGCAGGAGGAATATATTTTGTATCCTCTATTATGGGTATAGGCGCAAAGAATGATGGAAATTTAGTAGATAAGCATTATAGGAGAATATATCGAGCACAGCAGGATATGTATTCTGATCCAGAAGATGAAGATTATGCAACACTTTATAGATACAATATTATGCCTGAACAGATAAAACAAAACGTTATCGACTATTGTGAAGCTATGGAAGATGACCTTATGTACGTTAATAGTGGATTGTATTGTGTAGAACGCGAGATGGAAACCTTTGCTAGTAAATATGCAGCGTACAATAAGTGCCAAATGGTATATAGCTTCTTGAAAGACATAATAAGCGAAACTGATTTGCGAATAACAACTAGAACAGATGCATTGAAAAGGACAAGAGAAGCTAGAAGCAGAGAACTTGAAAGCACAAAGGCAATATTAATAGATGAATTGAATAAGACATCAATGACTTGTGAGTACGAATATGATAAGAATTCTAAGGCTTTTGTGAAAGATTATACGAATAGCCAGTTTGATTTTTCAATAAAAGTAGATGATCTTGAAGAGAAGACAAATGCATTGCACGGTGAAAATGTTGAAGAGAAAGACTTGGAGAGTCAGCAAAAAGGATACGAGAATTCAAAAGAAAGATTGAAGCTTCGCTTGATGTATAATGCTAAAAATTTGTTCACAAAAGGGTTTGTTGAAAATATAAAGACTCTAGCTGATGATTTTTCGAGAGATTATAAGGAAGTAAAAGATGAACAAGCTCAATTCAAAGCTGTTGATAGGGATGTTGATAAAGAAACAGCGGACGAATTACTGCAGATTGTAGTAGATGATTATAAGAGAAATGTGATGATTGCGAAGGAAATGTTAAGTGTTGCAATACGTGATGTTTGGCAAAATGATGCTCAGACACTTAAAAATACTCTAGTAAGCATTATTACGGGATCAGATGCGTTAACGTCAGTTCAACGTGAAGAACTTTCAGCTATAATCATGGATTTTAAGAAACTTGAGTTTAATGATGATGCAGAGAAGGTATTTATGAAATCGAAGTTCCTTCGTGGTAATGTTTTAGGAATTAAGATTAGTGATTCCGAGAGACTTAATATTAGAAAGTTAACGAGCAGCTATAACTCTCGAATAAAAAGTACAATTTTTGAAATGGCTACGCTAATGAATAATAATTGCTATAGTATTTTCCGCGCATGGAAAGAAAGTTTATCAGCAGTTATAGAGGATAATATTACTGATTACAATCCACAGCTTAGAGATATGTCAGATATGATAAAAGAAGAAACAGAGAGAATTAACGAGCTTGAAGATAATCAAAATATGATTAGGACTTCATTAGAGGGCATAAAAGATTTGATGTCGTGGAAAGAAATGCAGCTAATGGAGAATGAATCACAAGAGTAATGTGATGGGGGAATATTATGGGTGTTAAAAATTTTGTGAAGAAAATAGGAGATAAAGCAGGTAATAGAGTTGCACAATTGTCAGCATTAAGTTCGTCACAGGTTGAAAAGATTCAATTAGCAAGAGATAGATATCTTTTAGAAAAGCCTGATCCAAGTGATGCGGCAGCAGTTGAAACCACATGGAAAATGATGGCAGCGAGTAGTGTTGAGATATTTAACTCATATCTCCCCCAACTTAAGGACTTCTATTTGCCTATTGAAAAAAAGGCCGAATATTCTTCAGAATATGATGATAAAGAATGTGAAGAATTTCGCCCAGAGCATAACATACGATATTTTAATATTACGAAATGGGTTTCAGACAAAAAGGAGAATAGCCTTGAGAAATTAGTTAATGTATATGCAGTGTTGGCAAACGAGGAATGTAATATAGCGTTGGTATTTAACCGTACAAGGAGCAAAACAAATGTATATCTTGCTGTAGTAAACACTGGTAATGCAGATAATAATGTTGATACAAATTCATATAGAAAGAGACTTTTGGAGGCGGTGAAGGGTAATTTTCCGGGTTCTGAACTTTCTTTTGATGATGAAAAAAAAGGTATGGGAATAATACCATGCTTGGATAATGATTTACCATATTCTGTTGCTACTACATCAAATATTCCAACGGAAAAATCAGAGAAATTTATTAGTCAAACTATAGAAAAGCTTCTTGATGGAATTATTCCAGAAAAGAAGGATGAAGAATATACTATAGTCCTTTTGGCTACACCTATTCTGGATGTTGAAGAAAGAAAAACCAGGTTGTCTGAGTTTTATTCGGGATTAAAACCATATGCAGAGTGGGAAACGAATTACACACATAATGAAACTGATTCTGTATCTTCTACAGCAACACTTGGTGTAAATATCGGCGCCAGTGCAGGGATACAAAACGGAAATTCTTGTTCTGTTACAGATTCAGATTCAACTCAAGAAAGTAGTTCATTGATGAATTCTGAAAATACTAGTAAGCAGGAGGGGGCAGGAACTTCTACAGGTGATAGTGTAAATGTGGCTACTGGTGATACGAGTAGTTCTACTATTACCGAAAGCAGGGGAACAACAGATTCTCTAGGAGAGAGTTTTACTGATACAGTAGGAACCAATAGTTCGAACACAAGTGGCGTAAATGCATCTGTTACAGTTGGTACTGGCGAGAACCCTTTTTTAAGCGCTTCAGGTACGGTAGGTGTTAGCACTTCCAACACGGTAGGTGTCAGTACTTCGACAAGCGCTGGTACAAACAGTAGTCATGCGGAAAATTATAGCAGTGCAGAAGCTGTTGGTCGTTCAATCTCGAATACTATTTCAAAAGGTGTAACTAATACGGTATCAAAGAATGTATCAGAAACAGTCGGAACATCTGTAGCTAATACACTCGGAAAAGCGGTTACTAAATCAATAGCGGCAACAACCGGTGTAAGTAAAGCAGTTAATTTTGGTGGAAATGTTGGTGCTAATTTTGCACGTTCATCAACCATAACCGCGATGATTGGTAAGAATGAAGGTATTACCCAACATTTTACAAATCATGGGGTTAAGCATGCACTTGAACTTCTAGATAATCAAATGAAACGCTATGAACTTAGCTCTGCACTTGGCATGTGGGATTTTGCAGCATATATATTATGTGAAGATCCAGATATTGCCAATAATGTGGCGCATACTTATTTAGCGCTAACTTTAGGCGAAGAATCATACATGTCGAAATCTGCCATCAATCTATGGAAGGGTAATGTTCGAGATGAGACTATCATGGATACTACAGGCAATAAATGGTATGTTTCATGTGAACGAAATATTGCAAAAGAAATAGTTTCATATGTTAGAGAATTACGCCATCCATTATTTGCACTCAATGGAAATCTTACAGTTATAGATAAAGCGTATAATGTATATCCACCAGTTGTTACAGCGACTACAAGTCTTACCGGAAAAGAATTGGCATATTCTCTTAATTTTCCACAGAAATCCATTTCAGGACTTCCGATAATAGAGTGCGCTGAGTTTGGGCGAAATGTCGTCTCATACGATAATGGTGCAGATAAACACTCAGATATCGATCTGGGTTGTATCTTTCATATGAATCATGTTGAAAATAGCAGAGTAATTCTTTCAAAGGAGTCATTTGCATCACACGCGTTTGTTACAGGTAGTACAGGCTCAGGAAAGAGTAACACAGTATACCAGATATTAAATAAAGCAAGAAAGCGTGATGTGAAATTTCTTGTTGTTGAACCTGCTAAGGGTGAATACAAAAATGTATTTGGAAACAAGAGTGATGTAAATGTATATAGTACGAATCCTTATTTGTCAGAACTTCTTCGTATTAATCCATTTAGCTTTCCAGACGGGATACATATCTATGAACATATGGATCGGTTAGTGGAAATATTTAATGTTTGCTGGCCTATGTATGCAGCCATGCCTGCAGTTCTAAAAGATGCAGTGGAAAAAGCATATGAAGATTGTGGTTGGGATTTAATAAAATCTATAAATAAATATGGAAAAAAGTATTATCCTACATTTGCTGATGTGGCGAGAAATATAAAGCAGATTATAGATTCTAGCGAATATGATGCGGAAAACAAAGGGGCATACAAAGGTTCTTTACTGACAAGACTGCAATCTTTATCAAATGGTATTAATGGGTTGGTTTTCACTACTAATGAGATATCATCAGAAGATTTATTTGATAGAAACGTTATTGTAGATTTAAGTAGAGTTGGATCGAGTGAGACTAAATCCCTTATTATGGGTATGTTAGTTTTAAAACTACAAGAATATAGAATGACATCAAGTGAAGGACTGAATAATCCGCTTAAACATATTACTGTATTAGAAGAAGCGCATAATATACTTAAGCGAACTTCAACAGAGCAAACACAAGAAGGAAGCAATCTTATAGGTAAAAGTGTAGAGATGATTGCAAATTCTATTGCTGAAATGCGTACTTACGGTGAAGGATTTGTAATAGTTGATCAAGCACCAGGACTGATGGATATGTCCGTTATTAGAAATACTAATACAAAGATTATAATGAGATTACCGGATCAAACTGATCGAGAATTAGTGGGCAAAGCTGCAAATCTTAACGATATTCAAATTAAAGAACTGGCAAAGTTACCTTGTGGAGTTGGTGCTGTTTATCAAAATGAATGGATTCAGCCGGTGTTATGTAAGGTTGATAAGGTGAATACTGAGGATCAAAAGTATTGGTACGATGGTGTCGACGCAGTTGAAGACTTAAATAGTTATGATGATGCGATTTATATTGCAGATATTTTGAGTCGCGGAATGAAAATAGATAAAGACATAAATCGTGATGATGTTATGGAAAAACTAAGTAAGTTGGCTCTATCGGATTACGATGTTGTTAATATATTAAAACTTATGGAAAATCCACCTGTTGAGCCTAACATGAGAAGACTTGCGCCTATTATGAATTCTTTATTCCCAGAGGTGAAGAATATAATACAACAGGCGTATACTAATGAGGCTGATGTTACTGAATGGACAAACGAAGCTGAGGAATTTCTTCTAAAATATACAATTGATGATCAGGTAAGAAGAGATATTATTCAAGGCGCAATTACGTATTATATGATTTATGATACAAATAATCGAGAGGCACTTGAGAACTGGATAGAGAGAGGGGTGCTACATTAATATGGCAGGAGAAATAAAGGGAAAGAAGGATATTCCTAGATCTAATGATTCAAAGGAAAGTGTCAAATCTATCGAAAAAAGAAAAGAAGTATCTTCTAATAAAAATACAGATAATTCGGGGGTCATAATCGATAGAAGGAAACTGGTATATGAAAATAACAAAATAGATGGCGAAAAAAATAGAATGCAGCCTCCTATTATAATCAAGTTTAAATTACCGGAAGGAATGGATAGAAAAGAATTTATTCGACAGCTGAAAGGTCAGGAAAGAGGGTTAAATAGTCAGACAATAGCTGAAAATACGGATAATAGAGAGGCTTTTGAGAAGCGAAAAGCTGAAACAGGAAATGGTCGTGATGTAGAAAAAGCAGGACATGCGCAAAAAGAAACTAGAGAGAAGGCCTTACAAAGTCGAATAGAGAACAATCAGTCGAACGGGATGTCTTATAAAGAGGCAAAGACTGAGGCAGAGTCATGGATTAAGACGCAAGCAGCCATTCATAATCCAGATCAAATCGCAGGTGGAAGTCCAGAAAAAGTGTCTCGAATGGGTGATAGTAGAGTTAACAGTTCTATTGGCGGTCAATGGAAGAGCCGAGTTGATATATTGGCCCAAGGTGTTGAGGACTATTCAAAAGGAAAGACACGTGCAGAACTTGAAAATACAAAAATGAATATAAAACTAGAAATAGAATAGGAGATAAATATGTTTGATTATAATAATCTTCCTGAAGAATTAAAAAATAAAAATGATGGCTATTCATATGCAAAAGGTTATATACGTTTTTTAGGTGAAAGTGAGAGTGGTGAAATAGAAAAAATAGTTAGCAACTCAGATCTTTGGCAAGGTGGGGTTCCATTTGCGGTAACACCTTTTGGTGATATTTTAGTTTGGTATAATAATTATGTCTATTTGTATGATTTTGCGTTGAATGATTATTCAGTTATTTTGTCTGGCTCAAAGTTTTTTATGAGTAATATCGAAGATCCTGATTATCAAGATGATTTTTTTGATATGTCTTTACTAGATGAAGCAATCAATAAAGTTGGTGCTTTGAATGGGGGAAATTGTTATACCTTAGAACCGATGCCTTCAATTGGTGGTGCCAAAGAGATAAAGTATATTGGTATAGGTGATTTAAAGGTATATCTGACACTATTAATATAAGTTCATATTCGGTGCAATAGTGCAAACTTAACAGGTAGTAAATGATTATTTGATTTTGGGCATTCATTTTAACGTTGGTATTTGTTCTTAATGCAAAATTTTTCTAGTATATAAAGGCAGATAAGCGTATGAGGTATATAGATTGGAATATTAAATGTACATCAGATATAACTAAAATTGTAAAACTGCTGTCTAGTAAGAAGGCTTCTTCTGAATGCATTATAGCACTCCAGGAAGTTATGCCTGCATCTGCCGAGAGATTAGTAGAAGCATTTGGAGATCGTTTTCATATAGAATATTCACTAAATTATCGTGAACCTGGAGAATTTGATACAAATAATCGTAAATTGGGTGTCATGATAATGATATCTAAAGATATTGAAGTTATAGATGCTGGTATATGTGAGAGAAATGTATTTCCTGAAAGAACGTTGTATGTGGATATTGACTACAAAGGTCAAATGATGAAAGCTATGGCGCTTCATTCGTTAACAGGTGTGTCATTTAAAATGGCAAAATCCGTACAGTTCAGAACTTTCGCGGAATATGTTAATTCTTGTACACCTGCCATTGTATCATTTGATGCTAATGAACCGAAGGTAGATCATTATGATGTTTCTAAAATGGAATTCTTCGACCAGGGGCAAAATGAAAGTGGTAGTGGTGCTAAGTTATTCTTTGAAACGATGATTAATAATAATTTGAGGGATGTTCTGACAGATGTATATGATTCATCCAGTTATGCATTAGGCGAACCGCTAAAGGTTTCACATATCATTGGATCAACAAAGGCTAAACGTCGTTATGATTTTGTGTTTGTTAGAAAGGATTTGAAAGTAAAGAATGTGGAGTATCTTTACGATGAGTCGATAGCTGCTACAAGTGATCACGCTATGATTGTAGTGGATTTTGAATAAGAGTTAAAAATGATATGAATTTAATACACCGCAGGGGTATTTATGACACACCCTGTGGTGTATTTTTATATTGTAAGCTAAACATTTTGCTTTTCTTTCAAGGAGGAACACATATGAAGTACGTAGTAGTTGATTTAGAGATGAACAAGGTATCTAAGGCATTTGCAGAGCAGAGACAAATCTGGAATATGGAAGTCATAGAGATAGGTGCTGTTGTGCTTGATGAATCTTATAATGAAATCTCATGCTTCAAGACATATGTGAAGCCTTCATTTAACAGTATTATAGAGCCTAAGATAGAGAAGCTTACTGGTATTACCACAGGTAAGGTTATGAATGCACCTAAGTTCGAGGAAGCTTTTCATATGTTCAGTGAATTCTGCGCCAGTATTGGTGATGTTATTCAGATTATTCAGTGGAGCGATAGTGATCTTACTCAGATACTTGGCGAGATTGCTCAGAAGGGTTATCAGCCAACACAGTACGAAGCTGGTTTAATTGAAAACTGGTATGATTTTCAGCATGAATTTGGCGAGATCCTTGGATTATCCAGACAGGTATCATTAGAGAATGCACTTATGTATGCGGGTGAGGAGTTTGTTGGTGATATGCATGATGCATTATATGATGCACGTAATACAGCTGAGCTATTCTCAATTACAAGAGTAGAAGAGAAGAAGCAGAGAACACTCGATAAAGTTGTTAAGATGCTTCATCCAGAAGAGAGTAAGTGTACTATGGGTGATTTATTCGATTTTTCAAGTATTATGGCTGGGGTTTGTTAAATGAGGATACGATTATGGAAGAGAATGAACGTACTACAAAAGAGAAAATACTTAAGGTGCTGGAACTGATAGGGGTTATAATGAGCTTAATCGGCACCATTATTTTTTATATCGCAGTTCAGTTATTTAGAGTATTTTGTTTTCTATTTAAAGTATTTATAATCGTATTAGCGCACACCTGCGCCGTATTCTACAAGTTCTTAAGAGTGATAGCAGTTATCCTTGTTAAGGCAGCAGAAACTCCTATAGATTTTTCGGCATTCTTTCACAGACGTAGTTCTAAAAGGAAGCATCATGGTGGCCTATCAATTAGCGAGATGATGTTTATCGATGAGATATGGGATGATTAATGTAGAATAGAAAGGATAAATATATGGATAAAATTATAGATAGCTACTTAAAATACTATAGTAATAGGATGTGTGATAAATGTGAGCGAACCAATAGCTTAATAGAGCATTATCAACAAGAGATTTCAAGCACTGGATATGGATATATTAATCTAGCTAAATTCATTGAAATGGGCGGAAGTGTTAATGGATTTGTGCTTAAAGAAGAGATAAAGAAATATTATTATTTTTTAGTCGAGTTAAAAGAAAAAGGTGGATTACATGAATTCGAAGCGTTTAAATATCTAAATGATGAGATGTTTGAACAGCTGTCTCCGTTGGAAATTAAGGTTGAGCCAGAAAATCATGAACCAAATCAAAAATGGCATCTGATTGTATCATATTTGGGATTAAACATATTTTTAAATTGCAGAACTAGTATACATTCAGTTAGGTGTCCTGAGTTATGGATGTGGATGTTTGAAGCATCTGACAATGTATTTGATGAAAAAGAATTGGATGATATATACCATAAAGCCATTAAATATAGAACAAATACTATTTCTGCAAATGAGTGGAGGAGTTTTTTAAAACCGTATCGACAGAAACTTCATAGTGTAATATTGAATCATTATAACAAAAACATCGAAGGACGTTGATGACGAACTTCGATGTTTTTTTATGTGATTCCATACGGATTCCAATCATAAAATACATCTTCTCCATTGCTATGAGCATTAGGTATGAATTCCTCATGTATATCAGTGAGATATTTGCTGTATTGCTTTTTCCATGTTTTCCATATCTGTGGACTCGTCTTGATTGTGACCTGCCCATTTTCATATTTCCACATATTTCCAAATGTATCCTGGACAAATGAATAATCATTAATATGTTCTTTTGGAAATTTATCCCAATTGATTGTAAAGTTGTATTCATTATAAGCAAGCGACATACTTTCATTATGTTCATATGTAAATTGCAATATAAAAATGCTC
>DCHQ01000084.1:3124-3263 GCA_002314855.1 Lachnospiraceae bacterium UBA1748 | reverse complement strand
AAGGCTATCGGTCTTGTTATCCCAGAGCTTAACGGAAAGCTCATCGGTTCTGCACAGAGAGTTCCAACTCCTACAGGATCAACAACAATTCTTGTTGCTACAGTAGAGAAGTCAGTAACTAAGGATGAGATCAATGCAG
>DCHQ01000084.1:0-2936 GCA_002314855.1 Lachnospiraceae bacterium UBA1748 | reverse complement strand
ACAATCAAGTACTTCGCTGAGTTAGCATAATTTATACTTAATTAAGTACTTTAGGAGCCGGTTGCTTATGCAGCCGGCTCTTTTTGTAGCCCGCTAACAAAAACAAGCGCGAAGCATTTGTTTTTGAAATAAAAAAACATTAGTTGCTTAAATATGATATACTAAATAATAGTGCGAAAGTATATTTAGAGAGGATTGATTTGTTAGTATGAGCTACAACATGGAAGATGCAATTAACGAAGTGATGAACGACTTTTATGGTAAGCCATCATCAAAGTCGCATTATTCATCTGAGGAAATAGATAAAGCTAGAAAACGACAGAAAAAATATGGCGGATCTTTTATCGACAATTTAGAGGCTATAACTGGAACCAGTTCAGGCATGAATAAGCTTGAAATGAGCCTTGATAATATACGAGCTTCAGCAGAGTCAACAAGAACAGAAGTGGACTCGCTTGTTAAAGAATTAAATGAGAATGTTCAGAAGGATTTCGGAATAGAAGTGGAATCTGCGAAGGAAGCTGAAAAAGAACCTGTGACAGGTGTTCAGGCATTGGAGGCATTTGCTGGAATAGGCGATGTTATTAAGAGCAAGGTGTACGGTCAGGAGGCATTTATTAAAAAGCTTGTAGTTGCTTTCAAGAGACCTTACGTATCAGAGCGAGATGATAATGATGCTCTTAACAGCATATTTGTAACTGGTCCATCGTGCACTGGTAAGCATTATGCACTTGAATCATTGGTTGAGGAGCTTGGTAAGAGAGGACTATTTAAGAATGGCGAGATAACAACTATGAATCTTGCTCTTTATCCATCTGCAGCTGAAGAAACTTTATTCCTTCAGGATTTGTACAGTGCTATTAAGAGTCAGGCTTCAGTTATTTTGTTTGAAAATTATGAGAATTGTCATGTTTCTAACCTTACAAAGATAAGTGAGCTCGTTATAAGCGGTGAGTGTAAGCTTCAGGACAGATACATTATGAAGAACAATCAGCTTATAAGTGTGGCCAACGCTCTTGCTGGTGATACTGTGGGATCGCTTACAGCCAAAGGAAAGTATCTTGTATTTGTAAGTAATAAGCCAATAGATAAAATTGCTGGAGCAATGGGAGCACCATTTGTTAATGCACTTGGTGATGTATGTGCTACAGAGCAGCTTGATGATGAATCAATCAAACTTATTTCAGAAAAGAATGAAGAAATACTTATTCAGAAATGTAGCAAACAGCTTAATTATAATATTAAGGTCAGTGAATCATTTAAGGAGTACGTTGTTTCTCAGACATCTAAGGGACGTGGATTAAAGGGTGTGCTTGATACATATGCCAATATTTTGAAGGCTCTTACTGAAATGAAGCTGGAGAGAGATGACATCGAGACCACAGATATTAGTCTTGATATGGATGGTGAGGCAACTGTTATTATGGCTGGTGAGGAGAAGATTACATTAGACAGTCTTCTTCCATCAGGATATATGGGTGAACTTGAGCTTATCAAGGAAGAGATGGACAATATAGTTGGCCTTGAAAAGGTTAAGGAATATATCCTTAGCCTTGAAGAATATTATGGTGTTCAGAAACTAAGAAAGGAATCTGGACTTAAAGCAGGTGAAGTTAATAAGCACATGATATTCACAGGTAATCCTGGTACTGGTAAGACAACTATTGCGCGTATTGTGAGCAAATATCTTAAAGCAATTGGCGTATTATCAGGAGGACAGCTTGTAGAGGTATCAAGAGCTGACCTTGTAGGACGTTACTCAGGTCATACAGCTCCACTTACCAATCAGGTTATTAAGTCAGCAATAGGCGGTGTGCTTTTCATAGATGAAGCATATAGTCTTCATAGAGGTAGAGAAGATAGTTTTGGACTCGAGGCCATTGATACTTTAGTAAAGGGTATGGAGGATAACAGGGATGATCTTGTAGTTATTCTTGCGGGTTATTCCAAGGAAATGGATGAGTTCCTTCAGACTAACTCAGGACTTAAGAGCCGATTCCCTAACATCATTGATTTTCCGGATTATACAGCAGAGGAGCTTCTTAAGATTTCGCATCTTACTGCTAAGGGTAAGGGTTATACCATTGATAAGGGTGCTGAAGAAGCTCTCTTAGAGTTCTATGCTAAGGTTCAGGCAACAAGACCTATGGATGCTGGTAATGGTAGATTAGTTCGTAATAAGATTGAAGAAGCTATTCTTAACCAGTCAAGAAGACTAGTTGCTGAGAAAGATGCAGATATGTCACTATTACTTCTGATAGACTTTGAGTTATCAGAGTGATATAATATTTACGGTGGTTTTGTACATCATTCTGTAAGCCGGGTGAGGCTCAGAAAGAGAATATATTTATTATTAAGGAGGACACTCAGATGTCATTAAACAAGAAGAGCGTTGATGATTTTAACGCAGCAGGTAGAAGAGTATTAGTAAGATGTGACTTCAACGTACCACTTAAGGATGGCGTTATCACAGACGACACAAGAATTAAGGCAGCACTTCCTACAATCAACAAGCTTATTAACGATGGTGCTAAGGTTATCCTTTGCTCACACCTTGGTAAGGTTAAAGAAGGACCTAACGAGAAGGAGTCACTTGCTCCAGTTGCTAAGGCTCTTGAAGAGAAGCTTGGTAAGAAGGTTGTATTTGTAAATGACAACAACGTAACAGGTGAGGCAGCAACAGCTGCAGTAGCTGCTATGAATGATGGTGATGTAGTTCTTCTTCAGAATACACGTTTCCGTATGAAGGAAGAGACAAAGGTTAAGGAAGCTGGTGAGGCTTTTGCAAAAGAGCTTTCAGAGCTTGCTGATGACTTTGTATGTGATGCATTTGGTTCAGCACACAGAGCACACGCTTCAGTTTCAGTTGTAACTAAGTTCATCAAGGAAAAGGGTGGTACAAACGCAGTTGGTTACCTTATGCAGAAGGAAATTGA
>DCHQ01000007.1:813-9728 GCA_002314855.1 Lachnospiraceae bacterium UBA1748 | reverse complement strand
ATCGTTTAATGTGCTAAACAACATTATATTTTGATTCATTTCTGAAGCAATAGTGCTATTATTATTATTAATATTAGTCAGTATATTATTTAAAGCAGCTGTGTCGACATTTTTTGATGGATCATATGCTGATAAATCCTTTAACACAGCATTAAAGTCTGACTCAATATTTTTAGCATCCTGCACTATAGCCTCTGATTCAGTTTTCATTTCATTCATATAAGCTGATATGATTTTTTCGTCAATAATTGTAATAACTTCATCTGGAGCAATTTTATATGCTTCTATACCACTAACTATACCTGTACTCAGTTCCATACTTTCAACTGCAGCTAGTACAGCAGCATTACTTTCATCACACGGAATACCAGAATAACTGTTACGCGCCTGTGATAAATCAATACTACCTGCGCCACCAGTCGTATATACAGAATCCCAGGTAATATTTATAGATTTATCACCCTCCGTATACGAATATGCTGGATTCATTTTAGCTTTATTAACTTCTTCTGCAATATAAGCATCCAACTGTTGCTGTACACATTGATTTACATTGTTCTGTACACCACCATACCATGAAGCTATCTCTGCATTTGTATTTTGATTAAACGTTGCAATATTCGAATTTAAGTATGCCTGATATCCTAACTCCGATTGATACATCTGTTTCTTAATATCATGCTGTATATCCGTTTTAGCCTGTGTTCGCGCCTCTTCTGTAACATACAGTTTGTCCCTCACTTCATTCAGCTCATCTTGAACAATTAGTGACCCATCACCGTTATGCAGGATATCCACACCATTGATATGTGTTTCATAATTAGTTATATCGTTACCTATCCCTTTTAAGCCCTCTTTAAAACCAGCTACTTGTTCATCACTCTTTTTCTTTGCAGAATCATATACTCCCTGAATATTTCCAATGTTGGTACTATTATCCGAAATGTATGAAGACAAATCTACTGATGAAATATCGTATGTAACTACATCCAAATCTCTATACTCTAATGATACCGCCAATTCGTCTGCGTCAATAGCAGTTATATTGTCCATATCCTTTATATCATTGGCTAGTACACCTTTAGCATCATCCTGAGCTTGATGAAAATTGGCCATAACATTAGCAACATATACATAGCTGACATTGTCCATAAGGCTATCCTCTAATGCTGCAATATTCTGCTGAACAATCAATTTAGCTTCATCCGACAATTCAGGATCATATTCATACTGGATATAGGCTTCTATTGGAGTACCATTTAAACTCTCTACGGATTCAGAAAATGTTGCTGGAACAATTGCATATGCCCCGTACCTTCCTTCTTTCACACCATTTATAGCATCATCATATGAAGTTATAACATAATCTGCACTAGGAAGCTTTAACAATTCTCCGGAATAATACTTATAATTCCCATCAACTACAACCCCCTCATCCAGATTAATTACGGCAACTGTGGTAACTTTATGCGTAGCTTGCGCTAATTCTTCAACATTTTTCTTCTCAATAGTTATACCAAGACAAACACCAATAATGGCCAATGTTATTCCAGCCAATAAAAGTGTAATAGTTTTTAAAATCTTCATCACACACCTCAATAAACACACGCAAAAAACTGTATAAGTGAATACTTATGCAGTTGAATAAAAAAACGTTATAAATTCTCTTTTGAAAAATAGATATGCTTCTCTCGAATATATTATACCGTCACCCCCCCCTGGTTAGACAAGGCTAACTTCGTGAGAATGTGACTATGATTAACAAAAGTAACGAAAATCACTCTATCGAAATTTACTAAAGGTACTTTATGAGAATAATACATACTTACGCATAAGTTTTTTATATGTAACTAATTATCACTAACTAAGAACTATAAGACATAAAGAAACACATAATATTTACATTGCGTTCTCCTCGATACTTTGATACTATGACCATGTTAAAGAAAAATAACTGACATGCTTTTCAAGATAAGAATGAATAATAAATACGAGCAAGATTTACTAAAATTAAATACCATTAAAGAACAATATAAAAGAATCTCATCTGAAGTTCTCTCTGACTCAAAAGAATATTCCAAATATCTTTCCGACAGCAAGATATGGAATCGTCACCCGAGTTTATCAAGATTTAGTGAAGAAATCAGATCAAAAATCGCAACGCTAGAACAACAACAAATAGAACTAAATTATGAATTCGAGTTATCCTTTACTGAGCAACTAAAAAAAATAGAAAACCACATTGAAAATACCAAAAATCAATCTACCGGGAAATGACTAATGAGCAAATTACGAGTTATTAATGATATAATACAATCTGATACTACATCTATTAAAAATAGTGTTCCCGAAAGCATTTCCTCAGTACATCTAGTTGATTCAAGCACGCTAGGCGTATGTGAAAATATAAAATTAATGCATTATAATCAACTCACTTCTGCAAGAGAATATACCAAACTAGTCAATGAAGAAGTCGCACTAATCAAAGATCTTGGTATATCTATAGATGAGCTAGATTCTTCCATTGCTTCAGTATGGAGACGTTAAACTATGAATGATCACTCTTTATTAAATGGTACTTCGCTCGCAGAAGACTGCTACAATACCATATTTTTTTTGAAATCAAATAACGAAATGTTTAGTAATTCCATCGATGCTATGAATATCTTTCTAAAGAATGATTTGGAAGGATTATCTATTGAAGTAATAAAATCACAATTAGCCTCGCTCATATCAAGAGCCAACTCATTGATTGAAGCAAATAATTCTGATATAAACGATTTATCAACCCTTGCCAATATCGTCAGTAACCTTCACATTAATGGTCATGATGTTCTTGAAGGACAAAAAGTCGCTACACTCAACATTCAGCACTGCCTTGAAAGAGCTAGATTTTTCCGCAGTTTTTCGTCAAATTCAATATATCCTTGGGAAAAGGACTATTATTTATGTTTAGCCAAAATACAAGACACCTATGCTCAATTATGGCAAGATATATATAACGAATGGCACGGTCAAGAAACTCTTTTCGATAAAATAGATTACGAAACCAAACATTTATGTTTGAACAGTACTAAATTAAAAGAAGACCCAACTAATTGGGGAGATGACTCGACTTCATCTGATACGCAAGGAGATTCCTCTGATTATTCCGAACTTTATTCTTTTGCATTTACTGATACAACTAAATGCAACGTTCAAATATGTAGCGAAAGCATTAATAACTTGTATATTGATGGTTGGATTTCTTTAGAAAAAAAGTACTATCTAACTAAATTAATAAATTACTACGCGTCAAACAATATTCCGATTAGTGAAAATGTAAAAATCAAGGATCAAATAAAAAACGAATTATTATTTATAGACAATGTTCAATATGAAATAAAAATATTTGACGCCATAAATTGGTCAATTACCAAAAATGAAGCTATCGAGCTAAATACCATTCTCTCAACTTATGGAATAACAAGTAAAAATAGTATCGCCTGTTTTTTAATATGTTGTAAAGGTGAAATCGGCTCTGAAAACAATAACCGAAGTGGCAATTTTATAACTGATAAGTACGGGCGTGCCATCACTGAAGAATACACTTCTACTAATATATACTCGTTCGAAGAGCGTGGTGTCGGTTACCTCCAAGTGACTCACAAATCCACTCAAAAAAAATGTTATGAAAGCTTAGTAGAAAAAGGATTTATTTCTCCAAGCCTTGATGTCGGAAACAGTTATGTCGATGAATTAGTTGCTAATCCCTGGGCCGTATCTGCCTGGTTCTGGAGTGAATATAAAATGGTAGGCAGCAAATCTTTAAATAAATATGTTTGTGATATATGTAACGAAACTGATTCACCAAATTATCCTTCCATTGGACTTGTTTTTACTGCTGAAGCTTTCATAAATGGTAAAGTTTCAGGAAACGCAACTGGCAATACTATATTGTACTCTACCATTGACGATGCCTTACATTACGTTGCCCGCGATCAAATACAATATATTCCCAATCACGAGTATTCTGAACTATCAATTAAATTGCCATATAATATTAGTTCCAATAAAAATATGGATTCACTACGTGAAACAGGATATTGGACCGTTGAATCAGGTGCTAATAATCTAAGTTATTATATAAACATAAATGGTGATCGCTTTTCTGCACCTGCTAACTGGGATCATTTTGAAAAAGCTTACAATGATTTAGATAACAAAGGATTAATACATTATGAAGGACTCTAAGATAATCATATTCTTATTACTAAACATATTACTTCTAGCAGGTTGCCATAATACTATCAATGACTCTGCGATAAGTGCAGACAATATTGAAACATATTCCGAATTTGATTCAATTCCCGTCGACGAAAAGCTCGTATACTATATATACGATAATACCCTTTTATTTTTTGATGAAAACGGCTCAGTATCATCATCTATCAATATTGAATCAATCTATGATAAAATTTCCTCTTCACTATGCTCGGTCCAATTTTGTAGCACGAGTTACCTTAAGAAAAACAACGTTATATTTTTTTTAGCGAAGGATTCCGTCGATTCTCTTTCGTATTCTATATATGAGCTTTCTCTTGAATCTAACACCTATAGGTCAATCTATTCATTGCCAAATGATAGTAAATTAAAAAATTATGAATTGTTATCTGACAGCATATACATAGAACAATATAATCCTTCAACAGACGAATATTCAATCATTAAATGTTCTGAAGCTAATGGCACATATTCTTACCAACTAGTCCATTCTGATTTATTAGATTTATTTAACGCAAAAAATAGCTTTACATACGAATACTGTCTACGCTTTTATCCTAGTTTTAGTTCAATATATAGATATGAATATATGTATATCTATGATGATGAAAGCCATTTCACAATATATAATTCTAACCTAACTCCATCTACAACCATTAACGGCATTCTTTATGAAGCTTTTGATGATGGTTTTGTTTACATTTCGCAGGAAGGCCATGCATCTTCACTATTTTATTACAACTTGATTGATAATACTCAAACGCCAATTAATATACCTTACGATAATTTTCTATCACAATTATACATGTGCGAAAAAAGTAATAACCTTGTATATTTCCTTGCACATAATAACAACTTTATACCTACCGCCCAATCCGATATTTTCAGCATATACACTTACGACCTATATAATAATAGTCTATCAATGTTATATACGTTTATTACTCCTTCCGGTCATACAGAAGACAATTTCCATGATATGTTTTATCCTGTATCCGATGATTACTCTTTTTACTATTGGAAATTAATTGGAAATGATATTACTCTAACAAAGGTTCAACAAAGCGAAGATTCTATTGTTGAGGAACCAACTAATATAATCGGACACTCCTATGTCGATTATTCACTATATGGAACCGTAACATCTGAGGACTTCTTTATCAGCTCAGATTTAGCAGATAATACTGAATATTCTTCCGAAACAATCCATTACTATATCGAAACCTTTCAGCTAAATGATAACTATAGTCATTGCGATAATATCAATCTAATTTTGGACCACAAGAGAACCGAGCTCTCATCTCAGGCTTCAAAGCATTCCGCGTCAGATAATATTAATGTGATAAGCGATATATCGTATTATATTTCTTATATCTATATTTATGATAATAGATACTTATCAGTGGCCTATAAACAACAAAATGATAACTACGTCTATGGGGTTGGTTCAGGTTTTGGATTGGACACATATCTATTTGACCTTGAAAATGATTCCGTAGTATCTGTACAAGACATTTGCTCAACAGATACTCAGATATTAAAACAAAAAGTTGCCCAAGAACTTTATAATAAATATAGCGACTTTTATTCGCTAGAACAAATAACATCAATGTTAGATGATATAGAAATAAATAACATTACCTTACATGATGATTGCATAGAGTTCATTTTCACAAGCACCTCCTTGGGCTTCTCTACAATCGATAAATATATATATATTACTATCCCATATTCAGAACTAGATTTTTGTATTTAAATCATACTTTTTCCGCTTAAGACCTCAAGAAGTAAAGAATTGTGCATGTTCACTACAATTCTTTACTTCTTATTAATTTTGTGATATAAAAAACTAAGAAAAATGGTTTACCATAACTATTAAAATATGAGAAAAAGAATATGAAGAATTCAAAATCTAAAACATCGATTAACGAGACTGCTAAGCCGACATTGGCCAAAAGACTTCTTATATATATAGGAAGATTCTTTATTTGGTTTTTCTGCACTCTTCTTGTGCTCCTTGTCGGTCTGTATTTCCTATTATTATATGTTAATAAAGGACCATCGCCTTACGTAAGAAACCTTTTTGTTTCTTCAGTAATGGAATCTAGTGCTGGTGGTATCCTGGCTCAGATATACCTGTCCGATGAAGAAATCGAAGAAATACGCAAGAACAATCAAACTGCTGAGTTTACTGAAGTCACTGATACTACTCTCATTAATATAGTAGCTAACAATGAATCCGACGAAGAAATAATCCTTGATTCTGGTGCTATCGTCGATGAGGATGGTGACGGTATTGAAATCATAGATATTCATGGTCCTACTTACAAGGGAAAGCTCATGATAGTTCTAGACCCATCTAGAGTGTTTGTTGGTGTAACTGATACTTTTTCACTGGATGGCGGCGGAACCACTCTTTCAGGCCTTGTCACCAAGTACGACTGTGTTGGTGGCGTAAATGGTGGAAAATACGAGGATGAAGTTGGTCTTGGTATGGGTGGTATGCCAGAAGGCATCGTTATCTCAGAAGGTCAGTTATTAATGGGCGATCCTGATACTGTATATGGTGTATATGGATTTACCTATAACAATGTTTTAGTTGTTGGTAACATGACTGCCAGCCAGGCTGTTGCCATGGGAATACGTGATGCTGTAACTTTTGGCCCTGGACTTATAGTTAACGGAAAAGCTGCAGGTTATTCCGGATACGGTAGTGGTCTTAACCCACGTACTGCCATAGGTCAAAGAGCTGATGGAGCCGTGCTTCTTCTTTCTATCGAAGGAAGACAAGCCAACTCGGTAGGTGCATCCATGGCCGATTTAATTGATGTTATGCTCGATTATGGCGCTGTCAACGCTGCCAACCTTGATGGTGGTATGTCATCGTCAATGATATATAACGGTGAAGAAATCGTAACAAACTGTCAGATACGTACTCCTAGACGTATACCTACTGCATTTCTTGTTCGAAAGGTAGGTGAAGAATAATGTCTACTAATAAGAAGAAACGTATCAAAAACACCAGTACCAAGATTGATAAGAAAACAGCTGATAAGCTCGTTAGCACCAAGGTAAATATTAACGACGGCTGGGCCGACGACGTTGACCTTGTTTATCCAGAGGACAGCTGGAAGCCGGGCGATGCCGAGCTTGTTATGGTCACCCTTGATGATGATGAAGCTATTTCGGAAAACGAAGCAAGAATAAAAGAGGCCGAAGAGCTTCAAAAGCTTATTAAGGAAGACAGTACGGCCAAGGTTCGAAGGATTCATCCTTTCCGTCTATTTATGATTGTCTGGATTGGACTTTTATCAGTAAGTGTGGCGATTGGTCTTAATTATTTCTACCATTTCCTGGAAGAATACGAAGCCACCTATCAAGCATCAAGGCCTTACCACGATATGGATAAGCTTATGGTAACCTTTAACTCCATGGATATTGATACCATTACCAATCTCATGACAGTTAAACCTGAGCTTAGTGAATTTGAAACTGAAGAAAACCTAAAGGGTTATATCCGTTCACTCCTGGAAGGCAAGAACATAGAGTACTCTCCTACCAGCAATCATGCGGACGATTTTCCTGAGTACTACATAACTGCTGACGGTTATATTGTAGGTGTTATCAACTTACGTAAGCAGCCTACTACCAGCCTAAAGTATAATTTCCCTGAGTGGTATGTTTCTTCATTTGAATTTTACACTGATGCTCAGCATTCAGTGAGAGTTGAAAAGCCTACCAACTACACCTTATGTATCAACGGAATTCCTGTTGATACCAAGTACAGATATGAAGGCAACATTGATGTAGGTGACAAGCAGCGCTATTTCGGTAGCCGTGTTATTATTCCACAGCTTGAAAAGTATTACGTTAATGAATTATTCGAAAAGCCATACGTAACAGCTATTGACTGCTTTGGCAACGAATGCGAGGTTGTTTGGAACGAATCGCGAGGCATATACGAAGTACCTTTCGCCGCTCCTAAAAATATGGACGAGCTTGAAGAATACTGTATTGCTGCTGCAACTGATTATACCAACTGGGTATCCCAGGATGCCGAGGAAGACATTATTGATAAGTACTTCGAAGAGGATTCCGAACTACTGAAGATGATAAAAGCGGGAACTTCCCGTAAATACTTTACTCGTCATACTAATACTAACATCCAGAACATACAGGTATTAGAGCACGTGGTATACAACGATAAGGCCATGTACGCCAGCATATCTCTTGACCAGCATATGGATGTATGGGGCCAGGAAACCATCGTAGAAGTTCAGTGTAATTTCTTCTATCTTAATACTGATGATGGTTGGAAGATTATTTCCATTATGTACTAATATTATGACATTATAGTAAGACAAAATATGAGCCCCTGGAACTAATTCCAGGGGCTTTAATATTACCTCTTTATATACGCTGATTAATCATTATTCAGCAAGCATCATCATAATCTTGTTGCTACGAGCTACGAACTTAGTCATTGCCTCAGAATCAAGTGGTGCATTCTGGATAAGAGCAAGGTCATAAAGCTGCTCACAAAGAAGCTGAACCTTGTCGCCTTCCTTCTCCTCAAGAATCTTCTGAACCAGCTTGTTATTAGCATTGAGCACAAGTGTCTGACCTTCCTTGCCAAACATACCCATATCCAT
>DCHQ01000007.1:0-799 GCA_002314855.1 Lachnospiraceae bacterium UBA1748 | reverse complement strand
CCTGGCATAGAGTACATCTTCATCATATCCTGCATTCTACGAGATTCCTCTGATACAGTAATCATAGATGAAATATCCTTGTTCTTAAGCTTCTCAAGCTTAACTGTAAGGCTTTCCTTCTTGATAGCCTTCTTGAATATCTTCTCAAGCTCCTTATTCTGAGCGTCAAGCTCTTCCTGAGCCTTCTTAGTTGTCTTAGCCTTGAACTCATCTGTAAGATCAGCATCGATACGCATAAACTTGATGCCTTCATTCTTAGCCTCTAACTGAGAAACAAATGGCTGGTCAATATTGTGAGTAAGAAGAACAGCTGTCTTCTTAGCCTTCTTGAACATATTAATGTACTGGCTCTGCTGCTGCTCATCAGTTACGTAGTAGATAGTCTTCTCTTTCTTCTCTTCAGTAGCTTCAGCCTCTTCCTCTACTACCTCAGCTTCAACCTTGTTGCCATCAGCATCAACTGCATTGCCCTCTTCATCGATATCTATAGGCTTAACCTCAAGACACTCTGGAAGAGTCATATACTTACCTTCAATATCCTTGAACATGATGTAGTCTGTCATCTTCTCACAGAACTTATCATCCTTGAGACATCCGTACTTTATAAATGGACTAATATCATCCCAGTACTTAACGTACTCATCACGCTCTGTCTTGCACATACCTGCAAGCTTATCTGCCACTTTCTTAGAAATATAGTCAGATATCTTCTTAACAAATCCATCATTCTGAAGAGCTGATCTTGATACATTAAGTGGAAGATCTGGACAGTCGATTACACCCTTAAGAAGCATAAGGA
>DCHQ01000044.1 GCA_002314855.1 Lachnospiraceae bacterium UBA1748 | reverse complement strand
GAATATCTTATGCAGCACAAATTCCCATTTTGTGTGCTTCATATTGATATGGATTTCACAGCTCTCGATGTTAATGTGCATCCTGCCAAGCTCGAAGTAAGATTTAATGATAATCTTCATTTTCAGGAATTCATCACAAGGGCTATAGCTTATACTCTTAAGAATCGTGAGATGATAAGTAGTGTATCGCTTGATGAAAAGCAAAGTAAGTCTACTAATGTTTCGTATGAAAAATCGCCAGAATTTTTCGAAGAAGAGCGTATATCTGAGACGACTTTAGCTCTGGAAGAGCAGGCTACTGATAATCAGCTAAGTGAAAAGATTTCAAATGATATGGCTTCGGTTGCTGAGTCTCAAACTGATGATGTTATAGATAAAAAGATTCCGAAGGAAGAACGATTTATTTTTTCAGTTGATTTTGATGATGATAATGATCAGCCAGTGGTTGTCGAGAAGAAGGACGTAACAATTCCTAATGATGTTAGCGAAAAGGTTGAGCTAATTGACGTTACAAATACTAAACCTGAGCAGCTTAGTATGTTTAC
Organism: Lachnospiraceae bacterium UBA1748; assembly: GCA_002314855.1. GTDB lineage: Bacteria > Bacillota > Clostridia > Lachnospirales > Lachnospiraceae > NK4A136. The sequence continues at coordinate 28,981 of DCHQ01000044.1, read as the reverse complement.
TGAGGATAGAGTTTTATCAAGTGAGGCAAGGGCAAGATATAAGCTGATCGGTCATGTATTTGATGCTTACTGGATCATGGAATATGCCGATTCAGTGTACTTTATAGATCAGCATGCAGCTCATGAGAAAGTTAATTATGAGCGAATAATGAAGCGTGTCGAGAATGATGAGAAGCTTACGCAGTATCTTAATCCTCCTATTGTTGTTACATTAACAGGCAGTGAACTTACTGTATTTAATGATAATAAAGAGTATTTCGAGAAGATAGGTTTTGAATGTGAAGAATTTGGCGGTAGCGAAGTAGCAATCACAGGAATTCCTAGTGAGCTTTTCTGTAATACTCCTAAGGAAATGTTCCTTGATATATTAGAGGAGCTGGGTGAGAACAAGCATAATAGTACGCCAAAGGTTATTCTTCAGCGTATTGCGACCATGGCATGTAAAGCTTCGGTTAAAGGTGGCCGTAAAATCTCAGTGGCTGAAATGACAGAGCTTATCGACGAAATGTTAACACTTGATAATCCATATCACTGTCCTCATGGTCGCCCTACCATTTTCTCTATGAGTAAATACGAGCTTGAGAAGAAATTTAAGCGAATCGTTGACTAATGAAAGTGAATTAAATGAAGAAACCATTAATCATAATAGGCGGTCCGACTGCCTCAGGAAAATCAGATATAGGTGTCAGACTGGCCAAAGCAATTGGTGGTGAAATTATTTCTGCCGACTCCATGCAGGTATATAGACGTATGGATATTGGAACTGCTAAGGTTAATAAAGAGGAGATGGATGGCGTAAAGCATTATGGTATAGATGTACTTGATCCATCAGAGGACTTTAATGTCACTTTCTTTAAGGATATGGCTGAAAAGGCCAGTAGCGAAATATATGCAGCAGGTAAAATACCAATCATAGTTGGTGGTACGGGTTTTTATATTCAGGCATTTTTATATGATATTGCATTTAATGAGGCGGGCGATAGCAGTAGTGATGAAACTATAAGAGCAGAGCTTCAGGATATTGCTGATGAAAAGGGAGCAGAATATCTTCACTCTATCTTGAAAGAAGTTGATGAGAAGGCTGCTGAGGCTATTCACCCTAATAATGTGAAAAGAGTAATACGTGCCATCGAATACCATAAACTTACTGGTAACAAAATATCTGAGCATAATGAGGAGCAGAGTGCTAAAGAATCTCCTTATAATTATATATATTTTGCATTAACTGATGATAGAGAGGCTCTGTACGAACGAATTGATAAGCGCGTTGATAAGATGGTTGATATGGGCCTTATAGAAGAAGTTGAGAAGCTAAGAAGTGAAGGCCTCACGCGTAGTATGGTATCTATGCAGGGAATCGGTTATAAGGAAATACTTGATTATCTTGATGGCATTACATCCTTGGAAGAGGCTTTAGATATAATAAAGCGAGAATCTCGCAGATACGCTAAGAGGCAGCTGACATGGCTCCGCCGAGAGCGTCAGATTGTATGGCTTGACCGTGAGAAACTTGGTTCTACTGAGGCCATTTTGGATTATATGTTAGATTACATAAAATCAGTGAACTTTAATAATTAGTCAAATTGTGATAAAATATATTCGATTTTTTTATAAATAAGTGCAAATAAAGCGAGGATTAGTAACGTGAACGCATTTGGAATAGATCTTGGAACTAACAATATTAAAATATACAATGGCATAACAGATTCTTTTTTTCTTGAGAAGAATATGATTGCTATTGAAGGCCGCGATACTCTTTTGGCCTATGGAGATTCGGCTTTTGAAATGTACGAGAAGGCTCCAGATAATATTACAATTTCTTACCCATTATGTAATGGTGTTATCGCTGATATTGGTAATATGCAGACCTTACTTAAGTATTTTATGAATGATTTATTTAAGGGTTCTGTTAAGCCAGCTGATTATTATATTGCAGTTCCTACAGATATTACAGACGTAGAAAAGAGAGCTTTTTACGAGCTTATTAAGGATGCTAATATTAAGGCCAAGAATGTATACGTAGTAGACAAGGCAGTTGCTGACGGTCTTGGTATGGATATAGATGTTAAGACAAGCCAGGGTGTTCTTGTTGTTAATATTGGTTATGACACCACTGAGATATCAATTCTTTCTCTTGGTGGTATAGTTGTTTCCAAGCTTATTAAGATCGGAGGCAAGAACTTTGATGAGGCCATTAAGCAGGCTGTTCGTAAGGAGCATAAGCTTGTTATAGGTTCTAAGACAGCTGAAAAGGTTAAATACGCCATATATGATATGGAGACTACAGGAAAGAACGCTGTAGTGTATGGCCGTGATATTGTATCAGGACTACCTGTAGAGAAGGCAGTATCTGTTGATTTAGTATATGACTGTCTTCGTGAAATGTTTATGACTATTGTAGATAATGTTAAGGTTATACTTGAGCGTACTCCACCAGAGCTTGGTGCGGATATTTATCGTAATGGTATTTTCCTTAGTGGTGGTGCATCACAGATAGATTATTTTGCTCAGATGCTTGAGAATGAGACAGGCCTTACAGTTAATGTTGATGAAGAGCCAATGGCCACAGTAATCAAGGGAATATCAACCATTATTAAAGAGCAGAAATATAATTCACTTGCTTATAGTATTGATGCTTAATTAGTTTGATTTTAGAGGGAAGCAATGAGCCCTGTTGTAAAGAAAAAGCCTGAAAAACAAAAATTACCAAGTAAATATGTTTTGCTTATATATACATTTATAGCTTTCTTGCTTATGGCAATTACCTTTTCTGGTATGATTCCAGACAGCTTTCTTAGGAATTCCTTTGGAGCTGTTATAGTACCTTTTCAGAGAGGTATTGCAAGTGTAACTATGACACTTACTGATGCTGCAACTAAGAAGGCTTCCATTGAGATGCTTAATGCTGAAAATATGGAGCTTAGAGCGAAAATAGATGAACTAGAGGAAGAGAATACCCTTCTTCTACAGGATAAGTATGAGTTATCAAGTCTTAGAGATTTGTATGCTCTTGATAATACTTATACTGATTATGAGAAAATTGGTGCCAGAGTTATATCGTGGGATGCCAATAACTGGTTTAGTTCATTTACTATCGATAAAGGCTCTCGTGATGGTATAGAAATCGATATGAATGTTATTGCTTCAGGTGGTCTTGTTGGCCGCGTTACTGAGGTTGGATATAACTGGTCCAAAGTAACTTCTATTATCGAGGACAATGTTAATGTTAGCTCATGTATCCTTCATACTCAGGATAATCTTATTGTGTCTGGTGGTATTGATATGTACGATAAGGGCTATTTATCTTTTTCGCAGCTTGTAGATACCACAGGTGCAGTTGAAACAGGAGATAAGGTTGTTACCTCCTACATTAGTGACAAATATTTACCAGGAATCCTCATAGGCTATATAGCTACTATGGAGAATGATTCCAACCATATTACCAGATCAGGACTTATTACTCCTGTTGTTGATTTTTCGCATTTATCCGAGGTGCTTATTATTACCAGAACCAAGGATGCTTTAGAATAATAGATTTATGAAGAAGACATTCATTAGTATATTAACAGTACTAGTACTGTTTTTGTTACAAACCAGCATATTTCATCATTTATCCATTAAGGGAGTAGTGCCTAATCTGCTTCTTATAGTAGTGTGTGCCTATGGATTCCTTCGTGGTGAGACTGATGGCATAATAGCTGGTTTTTTCTGTGGCCTTTTAATGGATGTTTTCTATGCAGATATAATAGGTCTTCATTCTCTTGAGTATATGTATATTGGCTTTTTCAATGGTATGCTTAATCGATTTTACGTAGAGGATACTGTGAAGCTTCCAGTATTTTGTATAGGTCTTAGCGATGTTGTTTTATCATTTCTCACTTATTTTCTGAGATTTGTTTTACATGGCAAGTTTAATTTTGCATATTACAGCCTTAACATTATTCTTCCAGAGTTTATTTATACAATGGTTGTATGTATAGTTTTATATCCAGCCCTTCTTTTTATTGAGCACAAGGTGATACCGTTCACTTTTAGAAAGGAGGAACAGCAGGATGTTTTTTGATTTAAAAGATCGATTTTTTAACTTTATAACTGATAGAACTGTTCTTCTTTATGTGGTCATAATATTACTTTCAGCAGTACTGTTTAATAAGATATTTGAGCTTCAGATTGTTGATGGTCAGATGTATCTTGATAATTTTACGCTTAGTATCGAAAAGGAGCTTGATATTCCTGCTTCCAGAGGATGTATATATGATCGTAATGGAGTGCTTCTTGCTTACAATGATTTGGCATACAGTGTTACGATTACTGATACCATTGAATCAGGAAAGCATAAGAACGAGACTCTCAATAATATTATTTTTAACATGAATAATATTATCAAATCACATGGTGATGATATTGAATGTGATTTTGGAATATATCTTGATGAGAATGACAACTATATGTTCAGTCAGGAAGGCACAGCGCAGCTTCGTTTTCTTGCTGATGTATATGGTCATACCTCTACTTCGGACCTTAAATATGCTGAGAAAACAGCTAATCCAGATGAAGTTATAGCTTATCTTGGAGGAGAAAAGAAGTATGGAGTAGGTGGATACCTTGAAGGTGAGAAGGGTGATGTATTTGCTTATGCCATGGGATATACCAAGGAGGATGTCCTTGATATTGTCAGAGTAAGATATAACCTTAGTCTTAATGGTTATCAGAAGTATATTGCCACTACTGTTAGCACACAGATTAATGAACGAACAGCCGCAGCTATCATGGAAAACAGCGACATTCTTGACGGCGTTAAGATAGAAGAGCAGTCAATTCGTAAATATAATGATGCAGTATATTTTGCACCATTTATGGGATATGTCGGTAAGATATCTCCAGCTGAATATGCTGAATACAGCGCAATCAATCCCAATTATTCAACAATTGATGTCGTTGGTAAAACAGGTATAGAGTACTCGATGGAAAGTAACCTTCAGGGTACGAAGGGAAAAGAAACAGTATTCGTTGATAATCTTGGTCGTATCAAGGAAGTAACGGATGTTGTTCTTCCAACGGCAGGTAATGATGTGTACCTTACCATAGATGCTAATCTTCAAAAGGCTATGTATGATCTTTTGGAGCAGAAGATAGCAGGTATTATTGTGGCAAAGCTTAAAAATGTTAAGGAAGTTGATGAAGAAGGGCGTAACCCTTCAATACCAATTTATGACGTTTATTATGCTTGCTTTAACAATAATCTTATTGATGTTAATAGACTTACTCAGCCATATGCCAGCGATGTGGAACAGACAGTTGGTAACGCAATAGCTTTAAAGAAGGATGCTGTAATAGCTTCGCTTGAGGACGAGCTTCGTAATGGTAACAGACCATACAATACTCTTAGCAAAGAATATCAGGTTTATGAATCGTTTATAGTTAATATGCTTGCATCATATAACTATGGACTTATCATGAACGACAAGATAGATACAACAGACGAAACATATATTAACTGGAAAATCAATGAAACAATTGGTGTAAGAGAATATCTTAATTATGCAATTGCAATGCAGTGGATTGATATTAGTAAGCTTGATATTCTTGATGAATATGCGGATTCCAGTGAAATATATGATGCACTTGTTGACTATATCATTAATAAGCTTAGAACCAATGGTGAATTTACCAAGAAGGTTATTAAGTACATGATATTAAGTGATAGTATTTCACCTCGAAGTATTTGCCAGATACTGTGGGAACAGGATGTTATTCAGATTGACAGTGATTATGTGACCAGACTTAAGAATGGTGCAATATCATCTTATGATTTCATGGAATACCTTATTGAGAACTTAAAGCTTACGCCTGCACAGCTTGGACTAGAGCCTTGCTCTGGCTCAATGGTTATTACTGATTGTAATACTGGTGAAGTTTTGGCTCTTGTATCATATCCGGGCTATGATAACAACAGGCTGGCTAATACTGCGGATACAGCTTATCTTGCAGCTCTTAATGCGGATTTGTCTAAGCCGTTATGGAACTATGCAACTCAGCAAAAGACTGCGCCGGGTTCTATTTTCAAGATGGTTTCGTCAACTGCAGGTGTTATGGAAGGTGTAATCAATACAGATACTTTAATTACCTGTACTGGAACATTTGAAAAGCTTAATGGTACAATTCATAAGTGCCACGTCTATCCAGGATCTCACGGACAACTGTCTGTATCGAATGCGATTAGGCATTCATGTAACTGTTTCTTTTACGAAGTGGGTTATAGACTGGCTTATGATGGTACTGGTTATAGTGATACATATGGTATCGAAAGACTTGCCAAGTATGCTGATTTATATGGACTTAGCGAGAAATCAGGTGTAGAAATTGCCGAATCAGAGCCGCAGGTTTCCAACCAGTATCCGGTTCCTTCAGCTATTGGACAGGGTACCAACTCATATACAACAGTTGGCCTTGCAAGATACACAACGGCAATTGCTAATGGCGGTACAGTATTTAACCTAAGCTTAATCAATAGAGTAGTTGATACTAATGATAATGCTTTATACGAATATACGCCTAATATTCGTAATACCATAGATTTACCAGATAATCTTTGGAATGCTATACATGTTGGTATGAGAGGAGTGGTACAGAATAAGTACTATTTCAATTCTATTGCCATTGAAACAGCTGGTAAAACAGGTACTGCTCAGGAAGCAACCAACAAAGCTAACCATGCCTTGTTTGTAGGTTATGCACCATATCAGAATCCTACTATGACTGTTGCAATACGTATTGCCAATGGATATACATCAGATTATGCGGCTCAGGTTGCACTTGATGTTTATAAATATTACTTCAATCTTGCTGATGAACAGGATATTCTTACAGGTACTGCTTCACAGGTAACTGGCACGATTGGTGGAGACTAATTAATGAAGATAAAGTATGAGTTTAAAAATTATGATATTAAGCTGATTATTTTGCTGATAACCATTACGACCATTGGTATATTGGCAATTGGATCAGCCAAGGCAAGTGTTCAGCCCAAGCAGATAGTAGGTTTTCTGTTTGGTCTGTTCATTATGATACTTATATCATTTTTCAATTATTCGAGTATATTAAAGCTGTACTGGCCCATGTATATAGGCAATATGATACTGCTTCTTTTAGTTCAGTTCTTTGGAGACTCGAGTAATAATGCTCAGCGTTGGGTAGAAATAGCGGGTATTCGTTTTCAGCCTTCTGAGACAGCAAAAATATTATTGATACTTTTTTATGCTCAGTTTATAATGAAACGTGGAGAAAAACTGAATTCTTTAGGCAATTTGTTTAAGTGCGCAGCGCTTCTCATTCCACCATGGATTCTCATAGAAGAGCAGCCTGACCTGTCAACAAGTATCATAATTCTGATTCTTTTTGCAGTGGTAATGTATATTGGTGGACTAAGCCATAAAATCATTATTGGTTTTATTTCGGTAGTAATACCGGCACTTGTCATTTTCCTGTTTATTGCACTTCAGCCTGATTCAACGCTGCTTAAGGACTATCAGGTTAATCGTATTAAATCATGGATTAATCCTGAGAAGTATGCACTTACAACTGCTTATCAGACTAGAAACTCTATGATAGCGATAGGCTCAGGGCAGTTATGGGGTAAAGGCCTCAACAATAATGAAGTGGGTTCAGTTAAAAATGGTAACTATATATCAGAACCGCAAACAGACTTTATCTTTGCTATTATTGGTGAAGAAATGGGATTTGTAGGTTGTAGCGTGGTAATAGTACTACTTATGCTAATATCAGCCGAATGCTTTAATATAGGGCGGTACGCCAAGGATCTGGCGGGGAAGATAATATGCTGTGGTATGGGGGCGCTAGTCCTGTTCCAAAGCTTTATAAATATATCAGTTACAACTGGAATACTTCCGAATACCGGACTTCCGTTACCTTTTGTTAGCTACGGATTAACCAGTCTTGTGTCTTTGTATATCGGAATGGGATTTGTATTAAACGTAGGACTTCAGAGAGTAGTTCCTCGTAATTTAATGTAATATATTGTTTTTGAGAAAGGGAGTTACGTTATGAACATTGCACTTATCGCACATGATGCCAAGAAAAAGCTTATGCAGAATTTTTGTATAGCTTACAGACAGATACTTTCCAAGCATGAAGTATATGCTACTGGTACAACTGGCCGTCTTATTGAGGAAGTGACCAATCTTAATATTCATAAATATTTGGCAGGTGGACTTGGTGGATCTCAGCAGATTGGTATCCAAATCGAGCACAATCAGATCGACCTTGTTATATTCCTTCGTGATCCACTTAATCCTAAGACACACGAAATGGATGCCAATACTATTACAAGACTTTGTGATATTCATAATATTCCTATGGCAACTAATCTTGCTTCGGCAGAGTTATTAATTAAATCACTTGAAAGAGGAGAGCTTGAGTGGCGTGAAATGTATAAATAATATGAGGACAATTTCATATATTTTATGCATGGCCCTTAGTATGATTATCCTTTCTGCCTGTGGCAAGAAAGAGTACATGGCTCCTTATGGTATGTTTGAGAGCAACAGTAGCTTCACTATTGATGAATCATCAGCGTCAGCTCATAATGCCAAGCTTTTTGCAGCTGATATTTGTGCAACTGATGAAGATATTACCGCGTCAAGCACTATCAATAAAGATTATGTATATGCTGCAGCTGTATATAATTTATCAACCAAGGAAACACTGTATTCTTACAATGCTGAGGAGAGGGTTAATCCTGCCTCACTTACTAAAATCATGACCGCCATAATAGTACTTGAAAACGCATCTCTCGATGATGTAGTTACTATTGGTGATGTTACGATTAAAGAGGGCGGCGCTCAGCTTTTCAAGTTACAGGAAGGCGATAAGATTACTGTACGTGATTTGTTATGCGTTAGTACCATATATTCAGGTAATGATGCATCACTTGCGCTTGCCAATTATGTGGCTGGTAGCGAGGAAGCATTTGCTGCACTTATGAATGAGAAGGCTAAGCAGCTTGGTGCAACTCACACTAATTTTGTGAATTGTAATGGTCTTACTAATGAGAATCACTATACATCAGCTCACGACTTATATCTTATGTTTGCAGAGGCTATGAAATATCCTGAATTCGTTACCATAATGAATACAGCATCCATGGAGATTAATTATTCATCAGCATCAGGCGAATATATTTCTAAGACTATCACAACAACTGATAAGTACCTGACTGGAGAGTACGCTACGCCAAGCAGCGTGGTAGTTCTTGGTGGTAAAACTGGTAGCACCAATGCAGCTAGAAAGTGTCTTATGATTTATGGAACTGATAGTTCACAGACTCCTTATATAGCTGTTATTATGGGCGCAGAAGATGAGCCTACTCTGTACCATATGATGACAAATTTGGTCGATGATGTTTGTAGTAAATGACGTATAAATATCATTAGACTACGCCCTTGTTATATTGTATAATCATAGTAGTGAAAAGCTAAGCTATTAGCTTAATATAGCTTATTTGGAGGGTTACGATATGATACAACTTATTGTGGGCAATGAAGGAACCGGCAAGACAGCTAAGCTGCTTGATAAGGTTAATGAAGAGATTAAAGAAGCAAAAGGAAGTTTTGTTTATCTTGACAAGAATCAGAAGCATATGTTTGAGCTTAACAATAAAGTAAGGCTCATAGATGTATCACAGTTTGATTTTGATACTGTTGATGAATTTTATGGATTTGTATGCGGTATTATTTCTCAGGATTATGACATTGAGAAGATATACTTTGATAACTTCCTCAAGATAGGTAATATTATTGATCTTTATGATGCACTCAAGAAATTTCAGGCACTTGGAGACAAGTACAACATTGATATGACATTTAGCATCGCCAAGGATCAGAGCAATATTCCAGCCGACTTCAAGTCAGCTATAATAGTTGCTTTATAATCTATAGAAGTTGATTGATGCCCCAGCTTGCTGGGGCATATTTTAAGTCTAGACAAAATGTGGAGAGCATATAATTAATGAGTTCTAATAGAGCAAAGCTTAAGCGAATCAATTATCCAATGATAATACTCATGATATTTTTGATTTATACAGCTTATGTGGCTTTTTCTTATTTCAATAAAAAATCTATATTCTCTTATGAGGTACGTACTGGCTCACTTGCCAAGTCCAACATTTACCAGGGAGTTGCTATTCGTGATGAAGAGATTGTTACTTCCATTGACACTGGTTATGTTGAGTATTTTGCAAGAGAAGGTGAGCATGTAGGTATTGGAGATCTTATATACTCTGTGGACGAAAGTGGAGTTATGACAGGACTTATTAATAGTGAGTCAGGTGGTGAGAATTCCCTTTCCAATGAAGACCTTATTGAACTTAAAAATGAAATATCAAAGTTCAGTTCAGTATACGATAATACCGAATATAGCAGGACCTATGATTTCCTTTATTCCATGAATGGTATGGTTCTTAAGCTTGCTAATGCCAATATGCTAGAGGAAATAAGTAAGGCCAATGCCACATCAGACTCAGTAAAGCTATGCCGTGCTGAGAAGACAGGATATGTTGTGTATAACGTAGATGGCATGGAATCTCTTTCTGTTAATGGTATTAATGAGCTTACCTTTGATAATACTGAATATAAAAAAGAGCAGCTTCTTAGTGCCAGCCTGATTGATGAGGGCAGTGATGCTTATAAGCTTATTACCAGTGAGAACTGGTCTATAGCTATACAGCTTGATAGTGAAAGAGCGGCTGAACTTGCCGAAGAAGGCTATGTTAAAGTGCGTTTCCTTGAAGACCAGCGTGAGCTTAGTGGTAAGATAGATGTTTATCAGGTTCTTGATAATTTCTATGGAGTATTATCATTTAATTCATCGGTGCTTGCATATTGTACAGAAAGATTCATTGATATAGAGATTATTACTGAAGAAGAAAAGGGGCTTAAGATCCCAGTATCTTCGGTTGTATATAAGGAATTTTATTTAGTACCTGAAGAACTTGCCATAGAAGAAGGTGAAGAGAACAGCATGTACTTCCTTCGTAAAGTCTTTAAAGAAGACGGTACTCTTACAGCGGAGCGAATTAACTTACATGTATATGCCTTTGAGGATGGATATTATTACATCGACGATCAGGCTTTGGAGATAGGTGATTATCTGTTGTATTCTGATATGGCCAGTGAGTATCCGGTGGCCACTAAGGGACAGCTTGTAGGCGTATATAACATGAATATGGGTTATGCTGATTTTAGACGTATCAAGAAGCTTTACGAGAACGAAGAATACGCTATTGTTGAATCTAATACAGTATATGGACTTAGAGAATACGACTATATAGTTCTTGATAGTACAACAGTTGCTGAGGGCGGTTTTGTATATGAATAGAACCAATTAACTTGCAGTAATTATTCATAAAAATAACCATATTGTCGCAGTAGTTACTTGGCTTTAAAAGCCTTCGTAAACTGCGACTAATATGAACATTTTTCTTCATAAACTGCAAGTAAATTGCTAGACATTCCATCAAAGATGGAATGTCACAATGCAATATTTAATTTGCGATATATATAATAAAAATAATAAAAGCTAGGAATTAAAAAAAATGAGTGTAATTGGAGAGAATATAAAAGAGGTTTTGGCTGATATTGAAGAGGCTAAGAAAGGGCAGAGGGTTAGCGCAGATTCTAAACTTATAGCTGTCAGCAAAACTAAGCCAGTAGAAGATCTTCGTGATGCTTACGAAGCAGGAATGAGAGATTTTGGCGAGAATAAGGTTCAGGAAATAATGGATAAGATTCCAGCGCTTCCTGGTGATATAAGATGGCATATGATAGGTCATCTTCAGACCAATAAGGTTAAATATCTTATGGGCAAAGTGTATCTTATTCATAGCGTAGATACGCTTAAGCTTGCTGAAGAGATTTCTAAGCAGTCTATTAAGAATAATCTTACAACGGATATTCTTATTGAGATTAATGTTGCTGGTGAAGACAGTAAGTTTGGAACTAGTGATATGGATGCTAATCTTGAGATGATTAAAGCTATTTCAGAGCTTGATAATGTACGAGTTAGAGGATTAATGACTATAGCTCCTATGACTAATGATGCCGAGAGTAATAGACCTTACTTTAGAAAGCTCAGGGAGTTTGCTTATGGAGCTGCTAGGCCTTATATTGACGGCGAGCCAGTGCTCTCTATGGGCATGAGTGGTGATTATAAGGTGGCTGTAGAAGAGGGCGCCACTTACGTTCGAGTAGGAAGCAAAATTTTCGGCCAGAGATATTATAATATTTAATCTAGATTGTGCAAATTGTTAGAACACAGATATCATAATGAATAAATCAAAAAAATAATTAAAAAACTTGTTGACATAATACTTTTTTGGTTACATAATATAACTATGGTAAACTATATTATGGATAGTTTGGGATTATGTGAGATAAAAGGAGTACGGCAATGGGTGCAATTGATAAGTTTTTAACAAATCTTAATCTTGGCGGTGGTGACTCAGCAGATGATTACTATGATGATTATGATGAGGATACAGTAGAGCAGCCTAGAAAGTTTGCAAAGAATAATAGAGATTCCGATGAAAATAAAGCTGTTAGATTTTCTAAGGCAGTTGCTATAGGTGGAAAGAAGAAGGCTGTGCCAGCTTCTTATGAAATTCATTTATGCAAGCCAAGTAATATGGATGAGGCAAGAGATATTACAGATGCTCTTCTTCAGAACATGGCAGTATTACTCAACCTTACAAGATTAAATAGTGAGATGGGTCAGAGAGTACTTGATTTTGCTATGGGTACAACATATGCTCTTTCTGGTACAATCAAGGAGATTACAGATAATATCTACGTTATTGTTCCTTACGGTGTAGATATCAATGGTGCTCTTGATTCTGAAGAGGATGCTGAATAATTAATAAAACTTTTATTGCCAGCGGATATATGGTAGAATATATCTGCTGGTTTTTTATTGCTTTAATGTAATGAAACAGCGATAAAATAGTATGGAGAATATTTATGTCTAAATTAATCAACGTAAAATACAACAAAAAACCTTGCTATGATATATGTATAGAGAAGAATTTCAAGGCGCTTGCTGGCAAGATTGGTGAGATATATGAAGGAAAGAAGAAAGCTTGTATTGTTACTGATAGTACAGTAGGACCTTTATATGCTGAGACACTTACTAATGCTGTAAAGGACTGTTTTAGCGAGATAGTAGTGTTTACATTCAAGGCTGGTGAAGAGTCTAAGAATATGGATACTGTTCAGGATGGAATGGAGTTTCTTCTCAAGAATAATTTTACTCGTAAGGATGTGATCCTTGCTCTTGGTGGCGGTGTTGTAGGCGATACTGCTGGCTTTATTGCGTCTATCTACATGCGTGGTATTGATTTCATTCAGATTCCAAGCACACTTCTTGCATGCGTAGACAGCAGCGTTGGTGGTAAGACAGGCGTTGATTACAAGGGCTATAAGAATATTGTTGGTGCATTTAAGATGCCAAGACTTGTATATATTAATACAGGGCTTTTATCTAGCCTTACTGCTAGACAGTACTACTCAGGTATGGGTGAGGTTTTGAAATATGGCCTTATAATGGATGCCAAGTATTATGAGTGGATACTTGACAATATGTACGGTATTTTTGACCTTAAGCCATCAATTCTTGAGGAAATGATAGAAAAGTCGTGCCTTTGCAAGCAGAAGGTTGTTGAGAGTGATCCGCTTGAAGAAGGGCTTCGTAAGATCCTTAACTTTGGTCACACACTTGGCCATGCTATTGAGAAGCATGTTAATTTTAAACTCCTTCATGGCGAATGCGTTGCACTTGGAATGATATGCGCAGCTCATATTTCATGGAAGCGTGGAAAGATTTCTATGGAGGATTTCTTCGAGATAAGAGATATGATGGTTCCTTTCAATCTTCCTATAACCATTGAAGACATTGATGTTAAGGAAGTTGTTAAACTTACCAAGAATGATAAGAAGAATGATAGTGGCTCTAAAAAGGCTAAGTTTGTCCTTCTTTCTAAGGTTGGAAAGGCTGTTTTTGATGAGGAAGTATCTGATGAAGAGATGCTTACAGCTTTAGCTGAGATTCACTATACAGAAGAGGATATGAAGGCATAATGGATAAGCTTGTAAATAACAGCAAAAAAATGCTTTTAATAAACTATATAGTAGTTGCTCTTGCTACGATTTTTGATCAGTGGACTAAGAAATTGATTGAGCCGCTTAAAGTGAACACTGATATCGATATTTTACCTGGAGTTTTTAACTTTACTTATGTCGAGAATAGAGGTGCAGCATTTGGTCTCATGAATGGCCAAAGAATATTTTTTCTTGTCATTGCTGTAGTGGTATTCGCGGCCACATCGTATGTATTTTTACGTATTCCGGCTGAGAAGAAATACTATAAGCTTGATATAACACTTGCGTTTATACTTGCCGGAGCTATTGGCAATATGATTGATAGATTCAGCCTTGGATATGTAAGAGATTTTATTAATTTTTATTGCATTAATTTCGCAGTATTTAATGTTGCGGATATTTATATAACCTGCGGTACACCAATTGTATGTCTTATGATACTTTTTGTGTACAAAGAAGATGAACTTAACTTTTTAAAGAGGAAGAATAGTGGAGTATAGGTTTGTTGTGACAGAAGAAAGCGAGAATACTAGAATTGATAGTACGCTTTCTTTTTTGTTGCCTGATAAATCAAGAAGTTATATACAGAAAATAATAAAAGACGGCGCTATACTTGTTAATGGTAAGGCTGTTAAGCAATCTTATACACTGAAGGCAGAAGATGAAATAGTATGTAATATTCCTGAGGCCAAAGAATTAGAGGTAGAACCAGAGAATATGGACCTCGACATCGTGTATGAGGATAGTGATATTATTATTATCAATAAGCCTAAAGATATGGTGGTTCACCCTGCTCCGGGGCACATGAGTGGGACTTTGGTTAATGGTATTCTTTATCACTGTAAAGACTTGTCTGGAATTAATGGTGTGCTTAGGCCGGGCATAGTTCACAGGATTGATAAAGATACGACAGGACTTTTAATAATATGCAAAAATGATAATTCGCATAACTCAATTGCAGCACAGTTAAAAGAGCACAGCGCAGAGAGAACATATCATGCTATATGTCACGGTGTACTTAAAGATGACGAAGGAGTGATAGATGCTCCGCTTGGTAGAAGCGCTAATGATCGAAAGAAAATGGCAATAGTACCTGGTGGTAAAAGAGCGGTTACTCATTACACTGTACTTGAGAGATTTAAGAATGCTACATATGTGAAGCTAAATCTTGAGACTGGCAGAACTCATCAGATCAGGGTACATATGGCATCGCTTGGTCATCCACTTCTTGGCGACCCTGTTTATGGCAGAGGAGATGATAAATATCTGAGGTTCGGACAGCTGCTACACGCCAAGACACTTGGGGTGGTTCATCCATCTACTGGTGAGTTTATACAGTTCGATTCTAGTTTGCCGGAATACTTCAAAGAAATACTTGAAAAACTAAAGAAATAATGGCTTTTGACCGATAATTTATATAGGTCAGAGGTCATTATTTTGATTTTTGACGAACGTGTCACAAATAAGCATAATTTCACATAAATTTATCGATTTTTGTTATATTTATTGGTATATTGTGCTATAATATATATGTTTTGTATGAGGAAAAAAAGAAGAAGATGTTTATAGATTCTATTAGCAAGTCAAAAAAGAATATTGCTAATAACAAGGGCTTCACATTAGTGGAGCTTATTGTTGTGTTAACAATGATGGCAATAGTTCTTACATTAGGCGGTCTGGCAATTCTTAAGTGGCAGGATTATGCTACATTCAATCAGGAAAATGAATATGCACAAACACTGTTTGTAGCAGCTCAGAATCAGCTTTCTGAGTATAGTGCAAGCGGTAGACTTGAGGTGCTTCAGAGTGATCTTAAGTCTGATGATAAGTATGGTCAGCTTGTTGCTGGTAATCCTACAAAGGGTATTGTTCTTGATATTACAACATTAACTAGCGAGAGCGGTGATGCTTATAATAAGAGCGAGGTATGGAGCGAGGCTTATAAAATTGATCCAACTGGTGGCGAAAGAGCTAACAAATACATTGATGATATTGTTGCTATTCGAGCTGAAGCAGGTCAGTACGAAACATACGTTAATGACCCAGAAGGTTTCAAAAACAGTAATCCACAGGCATATTGGCTCTATGAAATACTTGGTTCTTATGTATATGACACAACTATTCTTAATGATGCAGCAATATGTGTAGAGTTCACACCTGACGATGGTCAGGTTTTTTCTGTTTTTTACTCTGACAAAAATAAATCATTTATCTATTCTAATCATGAAGCAAAGACAGCTGGTAATGGGGCAGCTGATATTGTTGATCGCCAGGAAATGTATCGTAATGAATACATGATTGGTTTTTATGGTATTGAAAAGCTTACTAAGGCTACACGAGATAAGAGTTTGATGGCTAAGGCCGAGATTAAGAATGTAATGCTTCACAATGAGAATACGCTTAATCTTACCTTTGACCTGGAAGAGGGCGAAGTTTTATCCCTTGATTATAAGGTTTTACTTAAGACAGCTGATGCTTACGATTCTGGAGATTTTGGCGATGCTCTTGAAATAGTTATTCCAGCCAACACATTAAAAAATGAATTAAATGATGTTGAGTGTTCAGTAGCTCGATTAACTACGGGTTCAAGAGAAGAACTTGGTACGATGAAGTTAATGGGTAGACTTCAGTCTAATGCTGATAAAGAACCACAGGTACTTCTGATTTTGGATGCTGCGGATATTCATGCGGGTGCCAATTTATACAAGGATTTTCTAGCCACAGGAGAGCAACATTTTGATTTATTTAAAGATACATATAGTATCTTTAGATTCGGAATTGATATGGCATATGCTAAATGCGAAGTATCTGCATCGGGAGTAGGATATATTGATTCAGAGTCGGAAGAGTCCAATGTTGAGCATATGTGTGCCCAGACAATGGTCGCGAAAAATACAGAGAATGGCACAGGTCGATTGAAGGAATATACACTTGCTAACGCTAGACATTTATATAATATTAGATTCCTTCAGGTAGATATTGCTAGAGATGCTGAGTTTGTAGGTGCAAACTATGTGCTCAGCAACAAGACTGATGGCAGCGATGATGATGGCGATAGTATTATAGACTGGGGTAAATTCCAAAATAGTGTAACGTATAACAGACTTTACGATAGTAAGCCTGCTGGAGCTGGATGGAGTGTTGGTAATTTACCAGATGGCTATAATTCGTTAAATACATGTGCATTTCCTAGCATTAATGAACTTGGTGCTAATGAAAGTATTACTGCTTTGGTTGCTGAATACGAATTAAAGAATTTTAAGTTAGATTCGAAATCTAATGTATTTTATAATCGCTCAAAATCATGCACTGATACTAATGATACACCAGTTGGCCTTGTAGGTACCAATAATGGTGATGTTAGTAAAATTACAATGACTAATACAAAAGTACGCGGTGAGGAATGTGTTGGTGCTATTGCTGGATTAAACAGCAAGACCGGCGAGGTAGATATGTGCCGCGTTCGTAATGAGGCTGTAGATGGTATTAGTAGCGTTGGAGGCTTAGTAGGTTTTAATGCTGGTTCGATTTCGGCTAAGGCAGAAAATATTACTATCGCTCCTAATGTTAATGGAACATATTATGTTGGCGGTATTGTTGGATACAATGATACTGATGCAACTATCACTAATTATAAGATTAACAAGGGTACAATCACGGGCAAAGCGGAAACTAGCTGCTTTGTTGGTGGTTTTGTTGGCTTGAACTCTTCAATTAAAGTATTACAGGGACCAGATAAAAAGGCTATTGATATCGTTTCTAGTCCGTTGAAAGTCTCAGGTGCATATTATGTCGGCGGATGTATCGGTGGAAATATTCTTAATACTCATGGATATAGCAATGCTACTGATGGCGATAAGCCGGCCGCTGGCAATGGAGGAAATATTACTATAAAGTACGATAAGAATAGTGATATTTCGAATGATAATAACAAAACTATTTGGATTCATTTTAACATTGATAATAATACAAATAATAAAATTGTTGATTGGAATGCTGATTTATCGTACTTGGCTCAATATGGCAATTTTCATTTGGAAAATAATTCTAATTCTATATGTCAAAATGGGTCATATATCGTTAATCCTATTAACGAAGATTGGGCCAAGATTGTAGAACCTCATTCAAATCTTAATAAATCTAGCATAAGAATTGTAGCAGATGATGCTTCAATACGAGAGAAAATAGAAGCAGATATTAGAAAAAATGGCATAAAGATTAATGCTGTTTTTAATGATACAGCTTCACTTCATCAAATGCTTGCTGTAGTTGGTCCAACTCAATTTCGTACATCAAATCCTGCGCCGGATTCCACTAAGGTGTGGGTGGAATTTAAAAATACATCTAAGAATACATGGGATGAAGGTGGAGGTAAATATTATTGTAATGAAGCATGGTATGAAATGATCATTCATAATAATACTGATACTACTATAACCGGTTGGGAAATAAGGTTTAAATCAAACTCTGTAGATTTTCCTATTAATCATTATGAAGGTGCTGACAAAATTGAGAAAGATGGTTTATATATTCTAAAGGACACACCTAATAATGGATGGTCTCAACCGATAGGTCCCGGAACTACAAAAACGGGTCTTAAAATAAAAGTAAATTTCCCAAAACAAACACCGGAGTGGGTTGATGAGCATTTTAACTCTATTTGTGGTGAATTATATATAAATAATAAATATATTACATCGTTTAATGGAGGTACATCCGGTGGTGGTACAACTGATCCAACTGATCCAACTCCGATAACTCCTGATCCAGATAAAATAGATGTAATTAATGCAGCTTTTAGAAATTCTAATGCGGCAGGAGAGCTTAATGGTACTGCATTTGTAGGTGGATATATTGGCTACAATATGTTGATTGATTCTGAAAATGCTAAAGCTGTTCAGGACTATGTTACTAAAGCATATATTGATGCAGTTAATGAAAATAGTACATTAGCTTCTAAATATATTGCAGTTGATAATCTTGCTATATCTGGAATTACAACTAAAACTGTTATTAAGAATTCAGATGTTCATATGTGGATTAATGAGTCTGGTTCTAGAGTGAAAAACAATATTGGTACTGTAAGTGCTGATATCTGTGTTGGCGGTATCTTTGGATACAATAATGATGAAACTAATCTGAGAATATTTAATTCTGACAATTATAGTAAGGTAGTTGCTAGAACAGCCATTGAATATGCTAATGAGCAGAAATATGCTGATGATTTAGATCCTGATAAAAATGTTGTAAGAACAACAGATTATGAAGGTAAGAACAAGACATATTATTATTCTTATGCAGGAGGAATTATTGGTACAAATAATAAACTCACTGTAATTGATGATTGTGCGAATAAATCATCTTCGCCAGTTGTCTCAAAGGGTACATATACAGGTGGATTATGCGAGATTAATGATGGTGAAATTATTAACTGCGTAGTAGAAAACCTTGGATTTGTTGATAAAGAATATGTCGGTGGTCTTTGTGGCTTAAATAAGAATTTGGTCACAGAGTGTTCTTTTAATACAAAAACAGTAGGTGGTGCTAATGTTGTTGGTGGTATTTCCGCTGAGAACTATGGAACTATTTCTAATATTTCATTAAATCATCCTAGCGTGATTGCATATGGTAAAGAAGTTAACAATATTGACAACGTATCAGAACTTCATGGTCTAGTTGGTACATTCACTGGATATAACGGACATACTGGTGTTGTTAATGTTGAAAAGGACGTTATAGGAGCGTCTGTTAATTCGAGCGGTAGATATGCAGGTCTTGTAATAGGTTACAACTCAGGAAGCATTGTTAATAAGAAAACTCCTGATGATAAGCTTAGCGCTACAGATGGTAATATTGTACTTAGCGGATCACTTAAGGCTTATAAAACTGCAGGTGCTCTTTGTGGTTACAATGATAATAAGAATAAAGATTTTATTATTGCTAATTACACGAATCTGACTCCTGTACTTACTTCATACGGTGAAGCTGGAGGTATTATTGGATTTAATAATTCTAATAATACTATTAAGTTCTGTGTTAATGATGCCCTTGTAAATGCTGCTGATGGTGGCAATGCAGGTGGTATTACATCTGTAAATAATGGAAATATTACTAATTCTTATAACTATATATCTGTAAATGCTCCAAATGGTATGAGCGGTGGTATTACTTCAATAAATTATGGTGACGGTAATATTTTTGCTTGTTATGTTGGACCTAAAGCAGGTACAAATACATCAATTACATATATATCTAAGTATGTGTGTGGTGGTGTAGCGGCTCAAAATGCAGGAACTATAGAGGATAATACACTTAAAAATATTGTTGTTAAAAACTATGATAATGCACTTGGCTCGAAGCTAGGTGTTGTTGCAGGAGAGAATCTTTCTACAGGAGAGATTTTACTTCCAGGCGCTCCAAGTATAGATAATTGTCAGGTTATAGCAGAGGCTAATGATGCCAAGATGGGTGGAATAGCAGGAGCTAATGCAGGTCTGATAACTACTAAGGGGTATAAAGATGATGGAAGTGTTAACAAATCTCTTGTTAAATGTTCTTTAGTACTTGATAAAGCTTCTTATGCAAGTATGGGTGGAGTTGCTGGTTCTAACACTGGAATAATTAGTCATATTTCTGTCGATGCTGATATTGAAGGTAATCTTCAGGCAGGCTTCTCAGGATATGGTGGTATTGCAGGTACATCTGGTTATTCAATGAAATCAGAATCATTGGCTGCAGCATCTGAAGCTAATAAAAAATATCCAGCTACAATAATTGACTGTTCATTTGATGGTAGTTTACATGCTGTTGGTACATCTGGTAATCCGGCTAATATAGGTGGTGTCACAGGTGTGAATGGATATGGCTCTGATATTGATAGCTGTTATTTAGGGGTATTAGGAGCGGATAAAACATCTAAATTAGAAACAGTTATCAAGGCAGGAAATATTGAAAAATATAACTCTGACAATACTCTTGATACAATTTCGTATGCAAATGCAGGAGGCATTGCAGGTAAGAATTACGGCAAAATCTCCAATATTGATATGGAGAGCGCTAAATATAACGGCAAAATTACAGATTCAATAAATATTATTGCCTTTGCAGGTGCAACAGGTGGTTTTGTTGGATATAACTATGAAGGTGCTGTAATTACAGGAGCCTCTGCTAATAATAGGGTTACAACTACAGATAAGATGAATGTTACGATGCTGCGTGGTGAAAATAATAGAGGACCAGGTGGCTTTATTGGCGTTAATTTATCTGGTCAGCCTATGAGTTATATGGATAATTATGCAAGTGTAAACGGCATATTTAAGGCTAATATGAAGACTGGTGGCTTTATGGGAAGTAACATGCAGCAGGAGTCATACCAGCTTCTTATTACTAATTGTAATAACTATGGAACCATTGTTGGATATGCGAATGTTGGTGGTTTTGTTGGACATGATTGGTACAGAGGTATTAGATTTGATTCTTGTGTAAATTATGGTCAGGTTAGATCCGAAGGTGAAGATGATGCTAACATCCAGAAGCACGCTGGTGGATTTATAGGTAGACCTTGTTCAACAAGTACGCCACATTATTTTGCTCATTGTGAGAATCATGGCTATATAGAGACAAGAGGTGGAACAAGACAAGCTGCAGCAGGCGGATTTATAGGTGAATTGGAAAAAGGCCTAAAGATTACGTTTGATTTTTATGATTGTGTTAATACAGGTATTGTATGTAACAAAGATGGATATAACGACGCTGGAGATGAGCGTGGTCTTGGTAACTTTGTAGGATACTCTGATGGTGGTAGTCCTATTAATTTAAATTTATGTCGAAATTATAATACCAAAAAAGTTGTTAATGGTTTTTCGTCATCTGGTATATGTATTGATTGTCTTGATGTAAGTCTTCAGATGGATGAGGAGAATTATTATAAGCCATATACAAATGGAAATTCTATTAATAACTATTATGTAAGTAAAGATGCTTTGGCTCCTAGTTCTTTCGAAACAGATGCTAATGGAGCTTATTTTACCGTGCGTTCTGGTGAAGTATTCAATGATGGAAATGGTAATGCTAAAACAAAATCATGGAAAATAAAGAGGGGCAATAAAGAGGTTGCTTATGATAACTATAAGAATTATGAGCTACTCTTTGAGGAGCCTACAAAATTTAGTAATATTTATTCAAGCAGTACAGTAGGCGATCAGCCACTATATTTCACTGTTTTTTCAGATGATTCTTATAAGGGTATGCAGGATTTCACTGTATATTTTAGAACACCTTCCGATGATTTATATAACACTGCATTATATAAATACGATTACAGTATTTCTTTCATTGGTGCTGATGGCAGTGTTATTTCTACTTCGTCAGGAACAGTTTCTGATGTCAAGGGAAGTTTTGATGTTGAAAAGTACAAGGCGACAGCATCAGTTCCTTCTGGTAAAGAAAAAGCTGTTAAAGATATTGTGCTTAAGGTTAGTTGTACAAATGCAAGTAACGGACTTGAAGCTCCTCATTTATTTGGTTTCTCTTGGAAGCCACTCGGCAGTACAGATGAGACACTTTTAAGCGGCCTTACTACTAATAATGGGATGGCTTCTGTATTTTCAGGTGGTAGTGGTGTTGTTTCTGTCATAAATAATAGAGAGTACGACTATAAAATCAATAATAGTTCATTTGCATATAATTTTATGTTAACGGATTATTATAAAAATAATAGTGGTTGCGGTTATAAATCG
Source organism: Lachnospiraceae bacterium UBA1748 (assembly GCA_002314855.1). Classification (GTDB taxonomy): domain Bacteria; phylum Bacillota; class Clostridia; order Lachnospirales; family Lachnospiraceae; genus NK4A136. The sequence continues at coordinate 6,075 of DCHQ01000044.1, read as the reverse complement.
AAGACTGGTTATGACAATAATGGGAAGAGGAAATCGCAGACATATACTATAACTAATACATTTTTGGATGATTCAGCTGTTGAATTTGATTCGATTAGATTTTATGTTTCAAATGACTTTATTAATAATTCAAGTGAAACAATTAAGTATTCATATAATATTTCATTAACAGATATTGAAGGACATAAGTATACATACAAAGATGCAGGAAATCAGAATTTTGAAATAGAATGTTCTGATCAAAATGGAGTGATACTATGTAATGTTGATACTATTGTTGCAGCTTCACAGAGTTCAACTAACAACGCTAATAAACTTACTTCAAAGAAGATTTCGAAAATAGAGTTATCTATGAGAAATGATACAACACCATTAGGAGATAAAACTAATGATGACAACGATGCTATTTTCTTGAAAGGTGTTACTTATGTGCCAAGTGGTGAAATAGCTGAAAGACGTTTTGCATATGCTAATCTTGGCGAATCAAATAAATACCCTATAGATTTGAATTTGAATTCAAGAACAGGTGTTTATTCTATTTATCCATTAATACTTGATAATTTTGAAAGTACTGCACCATTTTTGTATACAGAGCTTAATCATGATCGTGGTATTCAGATGAGTAGCAACAGTCCTGTGCTTAATTCTATTTATAAGAACGATGATGCAGCAATAACAATTAATAAGAATTCCCAGAGTGGTAATGGATATGTTAAATGGGTAACTGATGCTTCTACAGGTATAGAGAGTACAGAAGTATACTCTGATGTGGCTCATAGTAGAATATCTGTATATAGAGATATTGATCCTAAATTCCTTGATATGATTAAGAGTACAAGATCGTCAGCTAATAAATTGGCTACTCCACGTTATCCATCACTAGTTTTAAATGGTGGTAATGCTGTATTTAGATGGGAAAGAGTTAAAAAGGATATAGCAAATATAGATGTAATTCCTTATGGATACGAGGTTGAGTACAGGGTTTACAACTCAGAAAAGGTCTTTGAGGAAGGTTCGACTCTTCAGCCATTTAATAATGATGGAAAACTTACTATGAAGACAATCGAAAATGGCAAAGAAGTTTCGATTACTTTAGCGCAGTGGGCTTTCCCTGTAAATATTGAGGATGAGTGGATTGAGAATGATTGTAAGCTTAGTGTAAGAGTAAGAGCTGTTAATTCATATAGATATGATATTGGTGGTGATGAATCAAAAGATTCTGACTGGACTTCATTTTGTGATGTTTCGTTATCGCAGCCATTATTACCACAGCCAAAGGTTCATATAGAATTTACATCCGATAATAGAATGGTTGCAGTTCTTGATAATATTGAAGATTTTGAAAAGATGGCGACATTTGCCTATAATGGTGAAATAACACAAAAACCGATGTCAGAACTTTGTAATATTATTGTTGATTGGGAAGGCTTTAAATGGGATGAAGTAACTAACTTTACAATTGATCCGTCTGAAGGCGTTCATTCAAAAGCCTGCATGTATATTAATAAGGGTGATCATAAAATTCTTTCTGCTTATGCTGAGCCTAAGCCAGAGTATGAAGGTTTGGTTCAGCAGTCGTTATCAAGTACTCTGAAGGGTAAGTTCGAAGCTAATGGAGAAGTGCCAACTCGTCCTCGTTATAATGGTACTACAATTACATTCAATGGATTTAGTGGTGATGGTTCATCAGATTTACGTTATGACATTAGTATTGCAGGTGGAGATGATTCGTTCCTTGCAGCTGATTTTGGTGCATATGATGAGGAAAAAGGTCTGTACGTATATTATGACAGAGCAACAGCTCATCTAGGTGCCAGTGCAGGTGGTGGATCTGTTACAAACTCATATTCACTTTCAGGTATACCGGTTGAACTATTTGGTGACGATTCAGTAAAAGATATGGAAGCCAGAGTATATCTTGATGAATCTCAGAATGGTATAGTTCATTATGGTCATGAAGTAGTAGATAATATAGTTCTCGATGGAGAAACAAAAGAAGATAATTATGCTATTTTGGCAGCTATAGTAGATGAAAATTATCTGAAGACAGTAGACAAAGCTACTGAAGTTACTCCAATGAATGTATGGGATACTGCTAATAATGAACTTTATCCTGGTTATTCTTTATATCTTAATCCTGATGGTACTTATAAAATTATTTATAATGCAACAATCGAATTATCAATGAAGAATGCCGCGGATGAGAATTTGGTAGCAACTAATGTATTTAATGGTATTGAAAGAAAATATCATAATTATGAAGTTGATGTAATGCGTTATAACAGTTTTGAGATTACTTCAACAACTAAGAGTAATAGATCAATTTCTAGTGTTGCAATTAACGGAGATAAAACTACAGTTGATTTGAATTATATGCAAAATGGTTATTATGAGCGTAGACAGTCTGAAATAAAAGACAATGCTTATAGTGCTTTTAATGTGAAAAAATTTATAGATGCCAATAATGCATATAAATACTTCCTTGATATTGCTCCAGCTCCTGTTGTAGAAGATGGTGCGATAAGTGTGTCGATTAATGAGCAGGGCCAGAAGACCTATGCTGTGCAGTGGGATAAATATTATAGAGATACTAATGCTTGGAATGGTTCGTATTATGCAGAGGATAGTAATGAAGCTAATAGCATTTCCAAGATATCATATGCTGGACTTGAAGTAGATAAGATAGCTGGTTCTGGAAAATTCACATTGCCAACAGTTGAGACATGGGAGAATTTCAAATCAAGAACTAAAGATTCGGATGATAATATTTTCTATAATGAATATATTGAGGATATAAAATCATCAGGAAAGAGACAGTGGAATAGATTGGCAATGAATAGTTATTATTATTCTTATGCTAATGCTAAGTATAAAGCTGTTTTACTTGGAAAAACTTCATCAGGGGAGTATGTTGAGCTTGCAAGTAATGATATAAATACTGCAACAATATTACCTTCTTCAGAAAGTTATTCATACAGAATTAATTATAACAATAATAGTAGTCATGTTAAAGTTACAGATAATAAGTATGAGTACATGGCTTATCAGACATCGTTCACAGAGAATAATGGTGAATGGAGTAGCTATTCAGATATTACTATTCGAATTATTCGTTTAGGTAATGAAGGCAACTATGGAAAAGGAATTGCATATCCAAATAAGAAAGATATAGATAGCGGTAATGCTGGATATCTGTTTGTTCTTCCTGGATTTACAGAAGTTAAGTATGAACAGAAGCAGCCTCTTACAACATTGTTACCTCCTGCCGTTACTAAGCATGATAGCTCAGATGTATCTGTTGAAGGTTCAATGATTTATGATGTGTCATTTGGTCTTATTAATGATACTGAGATGATTAAAGATCTTGGTGGATATTTGATTGAGGTTAAATCAGATGATGATTCATTATTCTATTTAATTAAATTAGAGAATACGACTATATCAAGCTACGATATTCCAGATGAAAGTGATGTTATTGAGGTCGCTTCTGGAATGTTTACTACAGATTCTGCTAATGGTAATGCAATGATTGATTTATATAATTTTGCAGGTAAAGAAGTAGAGATATCTGTAAGAGCATTAGCTAGAGATAGCTCTGATGCAGCTCCTACTAAGTACTGTCATGGCGAATTTAGCGATGGAACAAAGGTAACACTTGGAGTAGCTCTGCCTATACCAGTAGTTAAAGAATCTGAGACTAATTATTTAACAGTGGAAGAGGTAAAAGATCCTTCAACAAATAATGTAATTGATTATAAACTATCATATAGCGATAGTAATGAAAAATATAAAGAGTTCTATGAGAATGATGATACTATCGTTACTATTCAGGCAAAGGTGGATGTATATAAAGAACTTTCTGATGATACACCAATAGCTTCATTATATGGTAGTGATTCGCCTCTTGATATTACAAAGTATTCAAAGAGTGGTGTTATTTCATCAGCCAATATCATCAGTGAATCTGTTGCATATGAAAAGTTATTCGAAGAGTATGCTGGATATTATATGAAAATTTCGATTAAGGCTAGTAGTGATAATGCGGATCTTAATGATTCACTCTGGTCTGATGAAAATGCTGCTGATGGTATAACTGATGAGATGAAGTACATTGAGGTATCAATACCGAAGATGAGAGTTGATGATTCATCAGTAATTAATGAAATAACTTATGAGGAAAAACAGTATAATATTAGCGATGATAATGGTTTATATAACGTGACCGTTGATCAGCAGGCATTTAATATACTTATTGATTCAGAAGTTGACAATTATAAGATTAATTTAAAACGTGATGCTAATGCTGCTAATGCATTAGTTCCAGAATCAATAGTAATCGAAAAGAAGTCATCTGAAGAAGGTGATAAATGGTATCTTAATAACGATACAGAAAACGTAATAACATCCGAAAAAGTTATTGATAATTTCAAGAATGAAATAAAGGTTAATGTGAATGGAAATGATTTGTCGATTGAGTGTAAGGCTTATATTTCGATAATTACAACTGGCGATAAGCAGTATATTCATTTGGTAGTACCTGATGCGTTACGAGTTTCTATTGATGCAGACAATAATGGTAGTTTTGAGATAGTAGAAAAAGCTAGTGTTTCGAACGAGAATGGATTTATATCTTTATCGACCTTAGAGTTTGTATCAGGACTCAATGATAATAATAGTAAGCACAAAGAAATTGCTAGTAATGCATTGAAGCATCTTTACAAGAAGGATGAACTCGAAGGCATATTAGCTGCAATTCCAGCAGCTACTTCTGATGAAGGTCCTGATGATGGCGATGTCCCGGATGGTAGCGTAGATGATACAACACCAGAGACTGCAGGTGGTGATGAGGGGAACACTGATGTACCTGAACCTGAAACTGAACCAGAGTCAGTATTGGATCCAGTAGATGGAACAGATCCAGAGCCAGTAACAGAACCAGAAAGCCCCAAATTTGGAGATGGCGAGTCGTAAAATGAATTTTTAATGATTAATGCGAGAGAAGTATTTTGATTAGAAGGTTATTATCAAGAAAAAATAATATTAAGAAAATAGTATCCAACAACAGGGGCTCAGCTATGATAACAGCCCTTGTTGTAGGTATTATTGTATTTGCTTTTTGTCTTTCAATGCTTCTTGTTGCATATACTTTATTTGCACAGGTCTCTAGGAACCAGGTTCAGCTGGGATGTAAAACATTAGCACTTTCTGTTGCGGAAGAATTAAAAGAAGAACTGGACGATGATGGAAGTGAAATATCAGTTTATCTTAAAGATAAATTGAAGTCTTTTGATGAATCTGATGATGAAAATATTAATCGAAATGTTGAATTAAGATTAGATGGTACTGAAGCGTTTGACTATTATGATGTAAAAGTATCATTTGAATTGATTAGCAAGTCTGAAGTGGAAATGTATGTGGCATGCTACAAGGATTATGGAAACTTTAGAGATGTTCAGTCTTATACAGTTCATAAGACACTAAGATTGAAGTAGAGGACTAGATATGAATGGTAACAATAAGGGAATGACAATGATAGAAGTGCTTATGGGTTTCACTATTCTTATTTTGTTTCTTGCTGGAATGAGTGGAATTATAGCATTTTCTAATAACATAGTTATGCGTTCTGTGGATCTTCGTAAAGATATGGAAGTTATGCAGGGAGAGATGTATAAATTATCTCCGGTTCGAGAGGACATTTCTGATACTGTATCAATGATTGATCCCGACGGCAATAAAGTAGTGAATTTAAATAAAGCGAAAGTATTTCGTTTTAACAGTGACAAGTTGAAAGAAAGTGGACTATCAATTAGTGATGAAGGACTTGGAATTACTTATTATAGTGTAGAGCTATCAGAGTAATATTATTGATTAATTATTTTTTGGTTAGATGATTAGAAGATTATATTCATTACAAAAAAAGAATAATAGAATCTTAAACAACAAAGGTATGACACTTGTGGAGATGCTCGCAACATTTGCTCTTCTTGGACTTTTTATGGTTGCAGCTACGAGGGTTATTGCTTATGTTATGGGCATATATTATGCAGCTAAAGGCAATACTTATGGTCTTGAAGT
>DCHQ01000041.1:34179-34949 GCA_002314855.1 Lachnospiraceae bacterium UBA1748 | reverse complement strand
ATAGTCTCTTCATCTGGGTTATCATGCCAAGGAATAAGGAATCCGTCGCCCTGCTTTACAGCAATGGCCTTAAGATGAGCTACTGCCTGCTTTGCTGCCTCCAAATATTTCTCATTCTTACTTACCTCGTAAGCTACTGCAAGAGTATATCCTACACCTGCTGTACCACATTCGAAGTTAGGTACTCTGGTCTGATTTGGATGAGCATAGCTTGTCCAAGCATATCCACCTCTTGGATCTTCGATGGCTTCTGCTACTATCTGATCTGCGCCCTTATTAGCAGCCTCTAAAATTTTCTCATCTTTGAGGATTTCATAAATTCTGTAAAGATAAAAAACTGTGCCACCACCGCCAAGTGGGCTCTTGTCAAAGCTCCATGATATACCATCTTCGGTAACCTTTCCGCCTTTTATTATTTCATCTGTAATATCGACAAGTGTCTGTCTGTCTTCAGAACGATTAAACTCTTCATAAATCTTTGCAAGAGCTGTAGCAACACTTGTAATACCAAGATAATAGCTGTATTCAAGTCCTTCCATATAGAAATCGCCATTTCTCACTGAGTCAAGCTGATCTCTCCAGTGCTTGTTAATATAATCGGCACCTTTAATAACTATACTCTTGTATTCTTCCTTGCCTGTTACTCTATATAAAGCAAGATAATAGTACAAAGGTCCTGATGAACCAGCATACTGTGATAAATCAATCTTATCGCTGGCTTCTCCACCAGTTGTAAGATTTATGACATCTTTCCAATATACTCCATCTTC
>DCHQ01000041.1:0-34113 GCA_002314855.1 Lachnospiraceae bacterium UBA1748 | reverse complement strand
TACTCCTGATTGTTAACTGCTTTCTTTCTATTAAATTCTTTACCTATTGCAAAAGAATAATCTATTAACTGTGCCATTATTTAGTCCTCCTGATAAATTGGGTTAATCAAATCTGTTGTAAGATACTTAAGTACATCATCGTAAGCGATTGCTACAATTGTCTTGCCTTCGTATTCAGGCTGCTTTGCAAGCTGAGTAGCAAGATGAACTGCTGCACCTGTTGATACTCCAAAGAAAATACCTTCTGTCTTGGCTATTTCATTGGATGCCTTATAAGCTTCTTCCTTCTTAACTACTATTGCTCTGTCGTATGGCTTTTCTGCCTCAGATATATGATCTGGAAGCATAAACTTTGGTGTATTTGCAATATTGTGTACACCAACAAGTGAATCTGGCTCTTCTGGTGTAGAATCAAAAGCAACAATCTCAAGATTAGGATTAACCTCTCTAAGCGCATCACCTATACCTCTAAGAGATCCACCTGATCCAATACCACCGATAAATACATCAACCTGACCATCGGTATCTCGTATGATTTCCTGTCCAGTAACATCATGCTGAACCTGACGGTTAGCTACATTCATCCACTGTGGATTTACATAGTATTTTCTTCCATCTGTTTCTGATTTCTTATTAAAGTAATCTCTAAGGAAATCATGGAACTTATAATTCTCATTCAATAAAGCAAAGCCTGCTGCAATATCAGGATAGTCTGCAAGGAAAAGAATCTCTGCACCATATGCCTTAAGAAGAGCGGTTCTCTCTGCTGTCTGATCTGCTGCTACATTAACAAATCTGTATCCTCTCTTTCTTGCGATTGCTGCCATAGCGATTGCTGTATTACCACTTGAGGACTCTACGATAGTATCTCCTGGCTTTATATCTGTCTCTCTCTCATACCAGTCAAGCATTGCTACTGCAATTCTGTCCTTAAGGCTACCAAGTACATTAACACTCTCTACCTTAAGAAGGATTCTGGCCTTAAGATCATGTTTCTTTTCATAATTTACTAACTCTAAAATTGGTGTATTTCCTATAAGCTGTTCTACTGATGTTTTAATGTTTGCCATAATTATTTCTCCAATCTATTAATTAACATTCTGTTTATCGCCTATCCTTTTGGTAGGTTTTGTCTCTATACGTATACTACCACCTCGCTTATTCTTTGTATAATCATTAATAATTATAAATGCATATAAGCTGAGGTTATAACAGAGTGTGTATTTTTATTTCCTTCATTGTGCTGTTTATTGCAGTTACTATATTACATATGCATCATAATACAAAATACTCTTAATCCTATCTAACGCTTCCTGCAAGGTTGCTCTAGGACACGCAACGTTGATTCTCTGGAAACCATCACCCTGATCACCAAATATATTACCATCATCAAGCCAAAGCTTTGCTTCGTATATAATACGTCTGTTAAGCTCTGTCGTTGATAAATCAGTGCCTCTAAAATCAAGCCATACAAGGTAGGTTCCTTCTGTATCAATCATCTTCACACCTGGAAGATTCTCTTCCACATATTTCTTAGTAAAATCAATATTGTCACTTATATATTTCTTAACTGCCTGATACCATTCCTCGCCCTGGGAATACGCTGCCTCTGTGGCAACTAATCCAAGTACTCCAAGCTGGCTTATTCCTGCTGCATCTATTTCACGCTTGAATCGATATCGAAGATCATTATTCGCAATAAAGATATTGGATATAAGCATAGACGCAAGGTTGAATGTCTTACTAGGTGAAGTACAGGTAATAGTGATATTTTCAAATTCCTTCTTAATACCTGCAAATACAGTATGTTCACCCTTAAATACAAAGTCATGATGTATCTCATCACTAACAACTGTCACGCCATACTTAACGCAGATATCACCAATTCTTGTAAGTTCTTCTTTGGTCCATACTCTGCCCACTGGATTGTGTGGGTTACATAGGAAGAAAAGCTTGATATTATTATCTTTAATCTTATTTTCAAAATCCTCGAAATCAATATGATATCTGTTATCCTCCCCAAGGATAAGGTCACTACTAACCACTCTTCTACCGTTATCTTCTATGGTCTCAGAAAATGGGTAGTATCTAGGATACTGAACTAATATCTTATCACCCACATTAGTATATGCCTTTACCGCCATAGCAAGTGCAAATACTACGCCTGGAGTCTTAATAAGCCATTCTTCTTTGGTCTCCCAGTTATGATGCTTTATCATCCAGTTATTTACTATATTGAAATAATCTGTCTGAACCTCGCTGTATCCGAAGATAGCTTCCTTTGCTCTCTCCACAAGAGCGTCCTCTATATATGAGCTGGTCTTAAAATCCATATCAGCGACCCACAGTGGAAGCACATCTTCAGGCTTGCCCCTCTTAACTGCAAAATCATACTTTAGGCATCTCGTATTCTTTCTGTCTACTACTGTGTCAAAATCAAGATTTCTCTCGCTCATAATTCTTACCTCACTCATAATCTTTCACTCTGAAATATCAGTTCTCCTGATGAGGTAAGTATATTATCCGGCAGGTCACTTGTATAATTCCAATTGCTTGGGACTGGTTATAGCTTTTGCTTATAATGGTCTTAAAGACAGTAGCTTTTTATGATATCATTACAACGTATAGTACTTATATATAGAAATGGATAATGACATGAACGCTAAAAAAAGCTTTAAAATATCAGAACATATTAACTCTAAAATAATCCTGTATGCTGGAATACTTCTTCGAGTATTCTATGTAATACTTGGTCACGTTTCAGAGAGCAGGCAGTATGATATTGGTCCTATAGATCAGGGAGACGGGATTCTTACTGGTCATATCGGTTATATCTATTATCTTAATATCTTTAAACACTTTACTGATTTTGATCCACGAGAAATATACCAGTTCAATCATCCACCACTTCATCATATTATTGAAGCGATATGGATAGGAATAGTTCAGCTCTTCACAAACGATAAATATATTATTGCTGAGTGGATGCAGATACCTACATGCATCTATTCTGTCATTCTACTCTTGGCAGTTCTTGGTATCACCAAAGAACTAAAGCTTGGAAAGTCAGGCAGTTGCATCGTTATGACTATTGCTGCTTTTCACCCAACGCTTATATTCATGGCTGGAAGTATCAATAATGACGGACTATCATTTATGTTCCAGTTCCTTAGCATATATCTTACTCTTAAATGGGTTAGAGAAGTTAATGAAGAAACTAAGAAAAGCCTGATAACCATCATTTATCTTGCACTATCCATAGCTCTTGGTATGCTTACCAAGTTATCAACTGGACTTGTTGCACCAGCTATCGCCCTAGTGTTTTTATATGTATTCATTAAGTCATGGAAGGATAATAAAACCTTTCCAGGAAAACTTTTCATCCAGTATGCCACATTTGGAATAGTATGCGTTCCACTCGCCCTTAGCTGGTCTATACGTTGCCTTATAAAATTCGACATGCCAATCAATTATATATATGCCCTTTCAGAAGACAGCTGGCAGTATATTGGTGATCATTCATTAATGGAGCGTTTCTTTATACCTAATCCTGTTACGCTCCTTACTAACCTTGCTCACGGCTCAATTGGATTAAGTGAGAATCTTTGGATTCAATTATTTAGAACTGCTGCCCTTGGTGAATGTGATTTGTCCACCTTTCCACTTATAGCTAAGCTACTTCTTATGCTCATGATGGTAGCCAATTTTGTTGTGGCCTTTATTGCATTCTTCTATTTTGTAAAAGTCATGATTATTGGTTCTAGAGCAAAATATCCACAGATGACAGCCATTAACAAAATATTCTTTATTGCAATGTACGTGGTTCTCTTTGCATCATATGTTAGCTTCAGCTACAAATATCCTCATGAATGCTCCATGAACTTCAGATACATTGTGCCAACACTAATTATTCCTGCTATAGCACTTGGTGCTGGTATTGATAATACTAATAAAAATACTATCGAAAATGCGAAAACAAAAAGAGCCTGGCTTTCGCACCTGGCTCTTATAACTTATATAATATTTAGTATTACCACAATCATAATATGGAGCTTTTATTAATTAGCAGTATTAATAATATACTTGGTTCCATTAGTCTCAACAACTATGCTGGCAACGTGGCAGTCAGTCATTGGTATGTATACTGAGAAACCATTGTCCTTAGGTCTGCCCTCATCTTCACCATCAATAAGAAGCTTTTCGTATATTGGGAATGCCTCGTAGTAATCAGCTTTACCATTTCCATCACTTATTAATGTATATACTCTATAGCTGTCTCCAAGAAGACTCTCGTCTACATATCCGTAAAAATGAGTATATTCAGAAGCCGTCTCCTGGAATAATTCATAAGCATCACCACTTACCTCAAAACCAGAACCATCAACTGTAGTCTTCTCAGCCATCATAACTGGAGCTGCCTTGGCAAGATTAGGGATATTACGTTCTACAAGCTCTATGATTGTAACGTCTGGTTTAAATTCATCCACATCAGCCATGTTGTATGGAGTAATCTTACTAAAGTAACACTCAGCAAAGTTCTCAGCGAAAAATGGAATAAGCGTATTACCAAATGAGTCTCTATATATAATGGCTCTACCGCTTCCTTCCTGATTGTAGGTATCTAACCTGTTAGACTCAACCTTGGTCTGCTTTGATGTATATTTATATCCAAAGCTCTTCATCGGTACTCTCTGACCATCTAGTGGAGCATCGGATGCATAAAGCATATTTGATAAATCTCCTGTCCATTCATAAGACTCAGCAAATAACATATCATCATAGGCATTGTATTCCACGCCTGTCTTTTCCATCATGGCGTTATATGCCATAAGAGCGCCCTCATAATTCCAGTGGCTGTCCTTCTTACGATAATATTCTTCATTCTGCGATTTGAATAAATCCTGAAGACTTACAAAATTAACTCCTTCAGTAAGCATGGCTGCTTCTATTCTATCGAGGTTTCCTACGTTTCCTGACTGTACATAATTAGCAGGCATATGGTTTGAATACAAAGTATTCTTATTAGGTGCAAAAGCAATAACAAAGCTTGAGTCAGATGCCTCAATATAGCTTTGCATCATCTTAAGTGAATGAGCTATATTATCTATACCTCTGTCGGAAACTGATGGGACATTAAAGTAATCATCGAGAGTCTTGGCATAGTAAAGCCATCCATCACTACCCATGATAACATCATCCTCAGGCGACATATGGAAAAGTGTTATATATGCACTGGTATTGGCTGAAACAAGCTGACTTCTAAATCCTATATGATCAGACACATAAGAATCACATTCATTAAAGAAATCCATATTTACACCATTCTCAGTAAGTAATCCAGGGGCTGGTGCCAGCTCTCGATTCTCTGACAAATCGCCCTGCGCGCTTGGAAACGCAAACATAACCACTGCCGGTGCTGCCAATATAAACATTATTATGATAAAGAAAACTATTGCTCTTTGTTTCATATCCCACCTAGAATCTAAAGTAAATAAAAGGATTATAACTTGCAGAAGCAAGTGACATAAAGCTAACTAATATGGCCACAACGCATAACACCATACTAATAATCTCTGATGTAACTGGCATATCCTCTACTGTTTCGAACTTCATCAGTTTCTTGTAAAGCTTTATTGGAAGCTCTGTGCAGCCTACTATTGCGAGTATGTATATAATCACATAATAAAAGTTAACAAACTGCATGGCATATGAGAATCCAAGGCCCGAAGCCGAACCAAATCCAAATAATGCCTTGATGTAGTATAATCCCTGAGTGATATTATCAGCTCTAAACATTATGAAGCCTATCATTACAAGGAGTAATGTATAAGCACATCTTACAGCCTTAATCTTACACTTTTTGATTGGAAGAAGGCCTGACGATTCAAGGACTAAAAATGTTCCATGGAAAAGTCCCCATACAAGGAATGTCCAGTTGGCACCATGCCATATACCAGTGGCTGCAAATACGATATATCTGTTGATATATGTTCTTTTTGCACCCTTCCTGTTACCACCAAGAGGAATATAAAGATATTCTCTGAAATAAGATGATAAAGATATATGCCATCTACGCCAGAACTCCTGGATAGAGTCGGATATATATGGATGATTGAAGTTCTCAAGGAAATGGAAACCAAACATTCTTCCAAGTCCTATTGCCATATCAGAATAGCCCGAGAAATCAAAATATATCTGCATCATATAAGTAAATCCTGCAAGCAACGCTGATGCAAAGCTTATCTCTGAAAGCGGCGTATTATTAAATAATGAATCTGCTACAAATGCAAGACTATTAGATATAAGAACCTTCTTTGAAAGACCCACGCAAAATCTGAAAATACCATTACGTATATCAACGAACGATGGATCACGGTCAGTCAGCTGAACGTCAATATCATGATACTTAACGATAGGTCCTGCTATAAGCTGTGGAAAGAATGAAATATATAATAACAGCTTGGCAAAATTCTTCTGAACCTCTGTATCACCTCTATAAACATCGATTACATATGATAATGCCTGGAAAGTATAGAATGAAATACCGATAGGTAATGCAATCTTAATAACAGGCACAAGATTACCACCTGGTACAAGTGCATTGATTGATGTAGTAAATAATCCTAAATACTTGAAGACTACTAATAATCCGAGGTTAAGAATGGTTGCAATAGCCACTATAGCTTTGCTCTTATTCTTGGCCACAAGAAGTCCAAATACGTAGTTCATAAATGAGGATATCACAAGTAAGATAATAAACTTAGGCTCACCATATCCATAGAACAGCAAACTTGCAACAATCAGAAGTGCATTACGCACTGCAGTATTTTTAATGCAGGTATGCAGTCCCAAAACTACTGGTAGAAATATGCATAAAAAAACAAATGAACTAAAAACCATAATTACTCCAAAGGTTCTGTCAGCTATTACATAACAGAATTGTCTACTATATCAATGGATTCTACTATTCCATCATCATTAAAATTAAAATTCATACGAAATTCACTATCTTCAACCATATAAGCGAACATAGCTGCGCCGTAGTCATTAGGCATTCCATACATCTCGTATAAATCATCACGCGTAGTCTTACCAACCGTTGCGCCCTTGGTTGTTGGATATTTATCAGATTTGATTTCAATATTAAATACTATCTGCTTCTCATCACTAACGAGTGTATATACCACCAGCGAATCATCATCATAATAGTAATCTATATCATAACCAGCTTCGAGACATGCTTTAGACTTTTCTTCTCGTGCCTGTCCAACTTTCTCAGCCTTACCCAGATAATCTGTGGCAAGCGCTACCTCTTCGCCATTTAACTTTATAGTAAAATCACTTATATCAAACTGTCCTGGTTCAAGATCATCAGAAAATCGAAGCTTATCTTTTCTGGCTGATGTATCGCTTACTGCTGCCATCGCAAGAGCCTCGGAGTTATCACCATCACCTGATGTATCCATCTTAATGGCGCTGGACGCCGCTTCTGTATTGTTAATAAGAGAAACATCCTGAGTGCTGTTAACAATAAAAGAATTGTCTCTTCCGCAGCCTACTAAGTAGGCCATTATTAATAATGTACCTAGTGCGTTAATCGCACCTGTAACCTTACGCTTCATTTATCAAAGCTCCTCTAAAAGTTCTAGAACTTAAAATCTTCATATCCATATGATTCTACAAGTGGATACAAATCCTTACGGTCATTTCTAAGCTGGAAATGCCACCACTCCTGTCTTGCTGCTAGATACTCAAGATTAGAGCCATGTCCAATCATAATATCTGTGAGCAGGTCAGCCTCCCAGGTGTTGTAATACATGTTGCATCTAAAATCCAGTGTATGCATCTTGGTCTGCATATAAGCCTCTTCATACGCACCATTAGCATTAATTCTGACAAGAGTTAAATCTGTGGCCACACCTCTGTTATGCCTACTCTTAATACCTATATAGTAGCCAACGTTATAGCTCTGACCAACAATATATCCCTGCGCCAGGTTAGTATCACCTACAACAAGGGCAAGTGAACCTGAATTAAGCAAATTGTTATATACAAGCTCTGATGTTGATAATGGTCTGTATCCTTCATACATCTTGATAGTATATCCATTCTCAAGAGCATTCTTCTGGCACTGCTTAAGTTCTAGTGCAAGGTCCCATATTACAGGCATGTATTCCGGGCTTTCATAATTGTATAACTCTAGTCCAGTAACACCATCGATACCGTTATAACCAGTAGTCGTCATAAACTGCGACTTGTCCCCACCAAGAAGAAGCGGATTATATCTTGTATCAGTACTCTCTGAGTCAAGCTCGACATTTCTTGCATCGCCGCCCGCCGTGAATATGGATGAATAAGCATTGGTTCGGTCAAACTGCATGCTGTACATGGAACTTACTGCAAATACTCGATTCATATCTATAAGAACACGTCTTGCCTCTATCCAGCCAGACTGACCTTCTTCATCAGTAACATACAATCTGTAGCCACCTGCTGCATCATAGTAGCAATAGTTATTGCCTTCATCGGCTGATATGATGAGCTTGCTTCCCTTGGCAACATTCTTAACAAGCTGATCCTCTGAAAGAGAAGTATCACCATACATACCTATATCAAACATTGGCTTTACAACAGCATTCTGGCAACCTTCCGAAGATGTCATCTGTACTGTATATGTTTCACCAAGACTTAGAATTACACCTGTGTTCTCATCTCGCTCACTGCTTCTAAATAAAGAATGCGCCGACTTAAATGGATCTCCATATCCTGATTCAGCCGTAGAAGCATCAAAGCCATCGATATACTGACCCTCTCGCTCATCGGTATACACTATATGTATATGATAAGCCGCTCCTGGCTCAAGGCCTGACAATGTTATACGAGTATCATTGGTTGGTATTCTGAACCAACCATTAGCCTCAAGCTCTGTTCCATCATCTTCTGCATCAAAAACAGATGAACATATATTAGCCATGGCTTCCGATTTATCCTCGCGGTATTCCTTACCATGCTTCTCGCCTGCATTATCACATTTTTTATAAAGAATGGAATATTCTCCAAGTCCTGTATCAACCCACTCGAGGCTTATACTATTGGCATCAGATACCGTGGAGAGTAGCTGTGGCTCTGCACCAGTAGGCACCCTAGTTTCTTCCTGAGTTGTATCGCCAGAATCCTGCGTATTATAATCATCAGTAAATCCCAGGTCATATATAAATGGCGCATCACTGCTAACTGTTTCCACAGTGCTTGAAAACCATCCACTCTTTATAATAAGTATCACGAGCACAGTAACGAAAAGTAATGCTGATAGCACTGCAATAACTGTAAGTACTACCATACGCACTTTTTCGCGTCTGCTTCGTCTTCTTTTAACTAATCCCATATTTACGCCTATTCTCCCCTTAAGGCAAAGCCCACTTACTGAGCTGCAGGATACGAACCTCTATCCCACTGATATCTTACAGCAGGAGCAATTCCATCATAAGCCTGAAGCTGTGCATCTGTAAGCATATAAATATAATAGCCCTTACGCTCTGGATCCATATGACGCCATACACCAGGCGCAATCTCAATAAGAATCCAGTTATGTTCTGAATATACTGCACCACGTCCAACTACAATCCTACAATTGTAACCTGAAAGAGTGAGCATCTTATAGCAAAGCGCTGCATAATCCCAACATGCGCCGCTCTTATAATTAAGCATACGACAAGCCATACTGTTAACATCCAGTTTGTCACGATATTTATAAGGAAAACTTCTACAGTAATTAAATATTGCCTGAGGGTCACGACCAATAGAATCAAGTATGCCAATAAGATATGCATCAAGATTCTCTGGAGTAACAACTGTACCTGTTACCTTGGCATTGCCTCCGTTATTAACGGCATATACTGTATTATCAATTGTCACAACATCGGCTGTCTCAACAACAAGTCCGTTGCCATCAAAGTTGTAACGCTTGCCATTAATTGTCTGCCATCCAGACTCTGTGAACCTGAGTCCGTTATCACCGAAATAGTATATCTGGTCATCGATTTCCACAAAACTCTTGGCCATACTACCATCATCAGTGAAATAATAGTCACCCTTCCAGCCTGAGTATAAGCTACCATCATCCTCAAAATAGTAGGTCTTGTCATCGATATCCATAAGTCCTGTGGTCATCACACCATTATCATTAAAATAATAGTAATCATCACCATCCTCAAGCCAGCCTGTATAAAGTGCATTGTCACTTACAGAATAATAATATGTATTATCATCCTTCTCGCGATAGCCGTTAAATGCTGCTCCATCTTCTGTAAAGTAATATCTCTTATCCTTTAACAGATAATCACCAGTAAACATTCTGCCTGTTGTATCGCTGAAATATCTGTCGCCATCGTCATAGCTGTTCCAGCCGGTAAGTAACTTACCATTCCTGTCAAAACCATAACCATAGCCATCAATAAGGTACACACCATCCATAAGCATCTGGCCTGTAACCTCATCAAAGTATCTCTTGCTTCCGTTAACATCCTGCCAGCCATATAAAACATGTCCTTCAGCATCAGCTAAATACACATGTCCATCCGCACTGACTAAACCTGCTGATAACTGTCCTGACGAATTTCTAACGCATACTCCGTCATCAGCCAGATAAAGGCCACTGTGGTACTGACCATCCTCATCAAAGCTGTAAAGCTTATCATCTATTTTCTGGATTCCAGTATATATACCATTAGCTTTATCCTGATAATAAAAGCTTCCATTATAAGAAATCCAGCCAAGAGCCATAACTCCTGCCTGATCAAAAATATACTTATTCTGCTTACCCTCATAGTCGATAAGCTGAACTCCGGTCAGCTTCTTGCCATGCTCGTAATAACATAGGCCTTTGCCATCCTGAGCCCAACCGTTAAAGCCAAAGTAACATACAGCAAAAACTATAATAAATAGCTGAGCCAGTATGAATACCCATGGAAGCATTTCCTTAATATTCTTTTTTTCTTCTACTACTAAAGTCTGTTCTTCCATTAACAACTCTTTTCTTATTTATAAATCCACATAGCTGGTCTGACGCCACCCTCAAAGGTAACATTTTCAAAATCAGCCCCTATCTGGAAATAATAGCCTCTTACGCCACCATCATATCCAACGCTCATAACATCATCGCCGTTGATACCGTGAGATCTTAAGAACCAACCTGCGCCACTTTCATTAAGACACTCCTCTGGCCAGCCCTCTTCTTCATAAAACATTCTGTACTCAAGCTCATCCATGCTCACGTTTTCTATGCCTGATGCAGGAGTGGCCTGACAAATCAGTTCTGGAGATGCATATACATAATACTTTTCTACCTTGACTGGATCATAATACTTAAGCACATCATCAAAGCTAAGTAAAAATACTCTGTCAGCAGTATTATTTCCAGTAGCTGTTCCACCGCTTTTACCAAACTCGGCAAAATACTGTGATGAGCCTGGATTATTAAGAGTAGAAGTTACAATTAATTCCTTCTCACTATCGCTAAAAGCTTCATTAATAAAGTCTTCATTAAGCCAGGTTCTAAGCGTACTCTGTGACCAGTACACTGCAGTATCCGTATCATTGAATGCTTTCTTTTCTATTATATATCTTGATAATACAAGTATTGTATCTTCGTATTCATCAAGAACAATCCACTCTATTGGATCCTTCCCCTGGTCGCCATCCTGCTCGTATTCACCAAGTACAATAATATCTCCTGGCTTCGCATTCTTAATATCTACAGCATCACTTACAGCATTTAAAGAAGAGCTGTCGCTAATAGCGGTATTATCACCAGCTTCATCAGTCACTTCATTATCACTAATAGAAGCTTCTATGTTAGATTCTATGCTCGCATTATTAATGGATACTGCATTAGAAGATATTGATATATTATTGGAATTGTTGCCGCATCCTGGAAGTAAAGACATAAGAAGAAATAAACCTGCGACAGTTTTAATAGATCCTCGGCTACACATAATAGCGCTCCTTAATAATAATAAACGGAGTAACGTAATTAGAAATTAGTTATATCGAATTCTGATGTTACCATCATGCATTCTAAATTCATTGACACCTACGATTCTGCCCCAGTCATATTCGTACTTGTCAACTTCAACCATACCACCTGAAGAAGTTGGTTCTCCAAGCAGTTTTCTAAGGAACTCACTATAAATAGAATACTCGCACTTACCCACTGTAAAGCGAAGTTCTATAGAAGAAACCTTGCCTCCACGCTGTACAATCAGTACATTGAAAAGCTCATCTCCAAGCTTAAGCGGACGATCAGAAATAAAGGAAGTACTACCTCCCATTTCAGTTTTTGCAAATCCTATATTTTCAAAAATACTCTCATCAAACACTGGAGCTATCTCATAGCCATCCAGCGTTAAAACAGAATCACCCATTATTACTCCTTAAAAAAAACCAGTAAATACAAAGATTCGAGTAACTCTTTCCTGTATCCCCTGGTTTATCAATCTTCAAGCTACTAACGGGAATTGAACCCGTGACCTCCGCATTACCAATGCGACGCTCTACCAACTGAGCTATAGCAGCATCAAGCCATATACTGTGGATATGACCATTAGATATAATAGCAAATGTACTATTTTGTGTCAATAAAACTATGGCACTTGACATAATCGCTTTTTTTGCATAAAATTTACATGATGTAGTATTTAATACTACGTGTTGTGTTTTTAACGTGTTGAAAGGATTGTTATGAGCTTTATTGTTGCTGTAGATTCAGCTGGAAATATTCCTAATGAAGTACTTGATAAGTACCAGATACCAGTTATTTCATACCATTGCACCATTGATGGTGAAGAATTTTTATGCTATGACAAGGAACGCGATTATGTGGCTTCCTGCAAAGAATACTATGATAAGGTTCGCGCTGGCGCAGAAGTAAAAACATCACTGATTAATTCATCTGATTTCATTGATTTCTTAAGACCAATGCTCGAAAAAGGATCTGATGTTGCATTAGTAGTAATGTCCAGTGGTATATCAGGTTCCGCAGGTTCTGCCAAGCTTGCCGTAGAAGAACTTCAGGAAGAATTCCCTGACAGAAAAATATATGCTATCGATACTCTCGCTGCTTCACTTGGTGAAGGTCTTATGGCAATCAAGCTTGCTATGCTTCGCGACGAAGGAAAGAATATCGATGAAGCTGTTCAAATAATATACGACAACATCAAATATATGAATCAGTACTTCATAGTTGGTGACCTTAAATATCTCAAAAAAGGTGGTCGAATCTCAGGTGCTGAGGCAGCTATTGGTAACCTTCTTAATATCAAGCCTATTCTTAGAGGTAATACTGAAGGTAAGATAGTTGTTCAGGAAAAGGTAAGAACAAGAAACCGTTCTATCGAAACACTTATTGGCTACGTAGAAAACAATATTACAGATGCTGAGAATCAGATAATTGGTCTTGCTCACTGTGATGTTCCAGAGGAAGCGGCTTATGTAACAGCCCAGCTTAAGGAGCGCTGCAAGGTCAAGGATGTATACGAAATATACTACGATCTATGTACTGGAGCTCATGTAGGTCCAGGCACCATTGCCATATTCTTCTATGGCAAGGAAAGATATTGATCATTAATATACCTATACCATAATCAACCATAAAAAAAGAGGCTTCATTTTATTAATGAAGTCTCTTTTGCTTTTTATTTATTATTTATTGTCGTAATAATATCTGTTCTTCGACTTATTACCAAGAATCTTAACTTCCTTCTCGGAAAGATTCAGTTCATCGAAAATCATAAGTGCATCATCGAACTGAGCCGCATTAACACAGAAAATAAGTCTTGTACGTTCATGAAGAAAATGCTTGGCGAAAAATCCTGGTTCCTGCCATCTTAAAAAGTATGATACTCTGGCATACTGAAGCGCTGCTTCAATCTTTCTTCTAACCTTTTCACTTGATACTTCACAAAGATCAATTTCATTGTTGACCTTTACCTTAGTCATTTCATTTTCAATTCTCATATGTTTCCTGCCTCTTAATACGGAATTTTTAATATATTCGCATATAACAATTACATGTTATAGCCAACTTCAAATGCCTGCTTATTAATTTCTACAGTCTTGGCTGGAACTGTTTTCTCAATAACCTTAATCCACTCATCATGCTCAAAGTTCATATGCTTGGCTGCTACACCTACAATAATAGTATTGAACACCTTAGAATTGCCAATCTTCTTGGCTTCGGCCATTGCATCGCAAGATACAACCTTATGCTTGCTTCTAAGTCCCTCAAGAATATTCTCTGGATACTTGGCAACACCTGTAACTACTGGCATTGGATCAATACGCTGATCGTTAACGATAAGTACACCATCCTCTTTAAGGAAATGAGCATATCTAAGTGCTTCAAGTCTCTCAAAAGCGATGAGTACATCAGCGCATCCCTCTTCTACTATTGGCTCATATACCTTGTCACCATAACGAACAAAAGTAACTACTGAACCACCACGCTGAGCCATACCATGAACTTCTGAAAGCTTAACATCATAGCCTGCTGAAGTAATAATACCACCTAATATTCTACTGGTGAGAAGTGTACCCTGACCTCCTACACCAACTATCATAATACTCTTTGTTTCCATATCTCTATATCCTCCGAATTAAATATCGTAACTTTCAATTGCTTCGAACTTACACTTCTGAGAGCATAATCCACAACCGTTACACATAGTATCATCAATAGAGATAGTACCATCTTCCTTTTTAGTTATTGCAGGGCATCCCATCTTGAGACACATTCCACACTTCTTACACTTATCTGGCACTGCCTTGCACTTCTTATGAGAGACATTGCTCTTAAGTAATGCGCATGGGGCCTGAGAAATAATAACAGATACTTCTTCAGTATTAACTTCTTCCTTAATAGTAGCCTTAAGCTTTTCTGTATCAAATGCATTAACTACACTGACTCTCTTAACACCAAGTGCCTTACAAAGCTCTACTAAGTCAATCTGATATGTTGCCTCGCCGCTAAGTGTCTTTCCTGTAGCTGCATGATCCTGGTGACCTGTCATACCTGTTGTTGAGTTATCTACAATAATAACAGTACCTGTTGACTTGTTGTAAACCATATTCATAAGGCTGTTAACACCTGTATGAAGGAATGTCGAATCACCAATTACTGCTACCCAATTCTTAATATAATCCTTGCCCTTAGCCTTCTCCATACCATGAAGTGTTGAGATACTTGATCCCATACATACTGTGGTATCAATGGCGCTAAGTGGAGCAAGAGCTCCAAGTGTGTAACAACCAATATCACCAGCACCATGAATCTTAAGTTCATTTAATACGCTGAATGTACTTCTGTGTGGACATCCTGGACAAAGAATAGGAGGTCTTGCAGGTACATCTGCTGGCTCATCAGTCTTAACTTCCATGCCAAGAATAGCTTTTCTAAGCATGTTAGCACTATATTCACCCTGAACTGTAAGTATATCCTTGCCATGGCACTTAATACCCCAGCTCTTAACCTGCTCCTCGATAAGAGGCTCAAGTTCTTCTATAATATAAAGCTCATCAACATTAGCTACGAACTCCTCAATAAGCTTCTTTGGAAGTGGATGTACTAGACCTAGCTTAAGCACTGATGCTGTTGGCACAGCCTCCTTAACATAAAGATAAGGGATACCTGATGTAATAACACCTATCTTCTTATCATTGTACTCCACCTTATTAATAGGCATGCTGCAAGCATCCTCTGCCATATCCTTAAGTCTCTTCTCAACTACGACATGACGCTTCTTGGCATTAGCTGGCATCATAACATACTTAGCAATATCACGAGTATATTCCTTGTCAGCCACGTCCATTCTATCTTCAAGCTCAACCACGCCCTGTGAGTGAGCAAGTCTTGTTGTTGTACGAAGCATAATAGGACAATCATACTTCTCAGAAAGCTCAAATGCGAGCTTAGTAAATTCCTTGGCTTCTCCCGAATCAGAAGGCTCAAGAACTGGAACCTGAGCTACTCTTGCCACACATCTTGAATCCTGCTCATTTTGTGATGAATAAAGACCTGGATCATCGGCTGCAACGAGTACCAATCCACCATTAACACCTGAATATGAAATAGTATAAAGAGGATCTGATGCTACGTTAACACCAACCATCTTCATAGAGCATAATGCTCTAACACCTGCCATTGATGCACCTATTGCTACTTCCATAGCTACCTTCTCATTAGGTGACCACTCGGCGTAAATTCCGTCATAATTAACGATATTCTCACTAATTTCTGTACTTGGAGTTCCAGGATATGCACTTGATACCTTAACTCCTGCTTCGTAAGCGCCACGTGCAATGGCCTCATTACCAAGCATTATTTTCTTTTCTCCCATAAAACATTTATCCTTTCAGATTGGTGGTGTTAATTATCAAAAACCCCAAAATATTTTACCACAAAGACCACTAGTAATCAATTAACGCTAGGCCCTAAGCCTTACTTAGCATACTCTGTATAAAGTCTTACATGATCAAAAATACATGCCCATGCACTTGTTGCATTAACTGTAACACAGATATACTGATTGCCACTTGGCATCTGATTAAGACTGGCTGAACAGTTACCAGAATCATATACGAATCCTGTCTTAGCAGCGTATACAAGGCCATCAGTGTACTTGTCCTCAATACGACGCAGGAACCAGTTGGATATCTCAAGACCTTCTTCGTGCTGCTCGGACGGCGTAGTTGTATATGTATGAGCTGACATTACAGTTCTACATAAATCATTTTCCATACAAGCCTTAAGTATAATTGCGACCTCGCCAACAGTACTATGATGATTCTCATTATAGAAACCTGAAACATTGGTAAAATGAGTATTAGCAAGTCCAAGCTCTGCTGCCTTCTTATTCATAAGCTCTACGAACGCTTCCTCAGAACCAGCAACATATACTGCTAATGCATGCGATGCCTCACCACCACTTGGAAGTATGGTTCCATACATAAGATCTCTTACTGTTGTAACCTCATCAGCATCATAGCCTGCACTACTAAGGTCGTTAACGTAAGCATAATCCGTATCTTCTCTTGTAACTGTTACCTTATCATCAAGCTTACTCTCTGGAATGTTCTCTACTGCTACCAAAAGAGTCATCATCTTGGTCATAGAAGCAGGAGAAACCACTGTCTGACCATTTTTCTCAGCAATAACTCTACCAGTCTTGGCATCAATAATAATACCGTACTGACTAACAAATTCTGGATTATTAATGGCTACTGCACTTGAGTAATCCAGCTCATACCCTGTAAACAAACCATACTCAGCAGCCTTAGGATTTTCTGGCTTAGGGGCTGGCGAAGGCTCTGCTATAGCATTGGCACTGGCCGACTGAAGCCATGCCTGATACTCAGCCTCCTGTCTCTCCCTTTCAGCAGCTGCCAGCTTTTCTTTTCTGGCACTCGATATTCTTCCGCCAACAAACATTATTAAGCCAAGAATAACGATTATTCCTACCACAATAAATATAAGTCTTCTATCCACACCGCTTCCTGAGTAGTCTGAGCGAATGGAATCATCACCATCATCATCCACCATAAACATTGAGCCGTATTTTTCAAAAAAGCTCTGCTTTGGTTTATTCTTCTTAGCTCCATTCTTCTTATGCTTAGGCCTTGGAGCATCATCATACGCCTCCTGCCTATTACTACCAGGACCTGACTGCATACGCATTCTAAACCTGCGTTCTCTGTCAGCATCATAATCAAGGTTAGGCCTGTTGTTACCAAGTCCTTCTGGTCTTTTAGGCTCTTTCCTTCTATTAACATCTATATCAAGCTTAGCCATAAATTCTTTCCTATAACTTTATATCTACACTAGAAGATACATATAGCCGATGCGTATCTTCCATCCATAATAATCTCACTGTCATCTAGTCTTTCTATTACAGAAAAACTATCAAGTCCATGTCCCAGCCCCTCACCAGAACACTTCACATAGCTCTCCTTAAGACACCATATACGATAAAATGCCTCCAAATATTCCTTCGAGCTATTATCACTACTTATACTTTTTAAGTATTCTATTTCATCACGTGAATAAAAACGACCTGCGATATCCCTGGCTAATGGTTTTATCTGCTGAATATCAACACCAACTGGTTTGTCAGCAACAGCCAGCATCACATAATCACCTGAATGAGACAGGTTATAGTGCCAACCACATCCATCCCTAAAATCTGGTTTTCCATGAGTTCCTATCGTAATAAACTCAAGCTCCTGCTCTATACCAAGTTCCCTGGTCGCTTTTACTAGTGACATACCAGCTGCAAGACTTCTTGCCCTGCTACTGATATCTCCAAGAGCCTGCACCTTCTCTCGTCTTTTTTCCGTCACAAGTTTCATGCACTCATCAAAATATGACTTATCAAGGTATGGAGTTATATTTTCATAATAAATCCTATGCATGCTCTATACTAAAACCTGTTATTAATCATATTATACAAATTCAGCCAGGAAATTACCTGGCTGAATAAGTTAATATAAAATCTTAAGCCTCTGCTTCTTCTTTTGTATTGCTCTTATTAATAGCATCAACATCAATCTTAAGGAATAATTCCTCAAGCTGCTTTTCATCAACCTTGTTAGGGCACTCGCACATAAGGTCCGATGCATCCTTAACCTTAGGAAATGCAATAACCTCACGGATATTGTCAGCGCCAACCATAAGCATTACAAGTCTATCAAGACCAAATGCAAGTCCTGCGTGAGGTGGTACACCATACTTGAATGCATCAAGAAGGAATCCGAACTTCTCCTGTGCATCCTCATGAGCTATACCAAGACACTCGAACATCTTCTCCTGAATATCTCCACGGTGAATTCGAACTGAACCACCACCAAGCTCTACGCCGTTAAGTACACAGTCATAAGCAACTGCACGAACTGCACCAAGGTCTGTATCGAGCATTGGAATATCCTCTTCCATAGGCATTGTAAATGGATGATGCATAGCCTGGAATCTCTCTTCCTCATCGCTCCACTCGAACTGAGGGAACTCTGTTACCCAGAGGAACTTGTAATCATCTTTCTTAAGCATTCCAAGATCATCAGCAATCTTGCATCTAAGAGCACCAAGTACTGCCCATACTGTCTTATTTCTATCAGCAGCGAAGAGAAGAAGGTCGCCATTCTCACCGCCCATTGCCTTTATAAGTGCTGCCATCTGCTCATCTGTCATAAACTTAGCAAATGAAGACTTGATTGAACCGTCATTCTGAATAGCAACGTAAGCAAGTCCCTTAGCACCGTAGCCCTTAGCATACTCAACTAATGCATCAATCTTCTTACGAGGCATCTCACCCTGTCCCTTGGCATTAATACCACGAACAGTTCCGCCATTCTCAATGGCTGACTTGAATACTACAAAATCAACATCCTTAACTACATCTGTTACGTTAGTAAGCTCCATACCGAAACGAAGATCTGGCTTATCAGAACCAAATCTGTCCATAGCTTCCTGCCATGTCATACGCTGCATTGGGATTTGAATATCAACATTAAGACAGTCCTTGAAAAGCTTCTTAAGAAGTCTCTCATTAACATCGATTACATCATCCTGATCAACAAATGAAAGCTCCATATCTATCTGAGTAAACTCAGGCTGTCTATCAGCACGAAGGTCCTCATCTCTGAAGCACTTAGCTATCTGGAAGTATCTGTCGTAACCTGATACCATAAGCATCTGCTTGAAGAGCTGTGGGCTCTGTGGAAGTGCATAGAAGTTACCTGGATGAACACGGCTAGGTACAAGATAATCTCTGGCACCTTCTGGTGTTGACTTATTAAGAATAGGAGTCTCAATCTCAAGGAATCCTTCTGCATATAAAAATTCTCTAACTGATCTTGTTACTTCCGAACGGAACATAATGTTCTTCTGAATATCTGGTCTACGAAGATCAAGACATCTGTACTTAAGTCTAAGCTCTTCCTTAGTCTTAGAATCACTCTCAACTGGGAAAGGAGGAACCTCTGACTCAGATAAAATTCTGATGCTTGTAGCTCTTACCTCAATATCACCTGTAGCAAGGTTTTCATTGGCAGCTCCGCCTCTCTTACAAACCTTACCAGTTACAGCTATAACGAACTCGCTACGAAGCTTCTCAGCCTTGGCAAATCCTTCAGCATCAATATAATCATCCTTATTATCTTCGCTGGTTTCAAAGATAACCTGCATGATACCACTTCTATCACGAAGATCTGTGAAGATGATACCACCCTTGTTACGGCTCTTCTGAACCCATCCCATAAGTGTTACTGTTTCGCCAACATTTGCATTTGTTACCTCAGCACATCTAAAAGATCGCTTGAGGCCTTCCATAGACTCTGCCATTATTACGTCCTCCTATAACTAGTCTTTAAAGAATTCTTTGAATTCTGTATATCCATTATTAGCAAGCTGTTCCTTCTGGAACTTTTTATTCTTATTCATTCTAACAAGAAGTACCTGATTACCAGCTCTTCTCATCTCTTCAGCCTCGGCAAATACCTGACTAACCTTGTTTGAAGGAAGCCCCTTCTCCAAAAGGTAAGCTATCTTATTGCCTTCGCTTGGAACCTGGAAACCATTATCCATAAGGATAGTGATAATACGCTCAAATCCAATTGAGAAACCACAAGCTGGTGTATTCTGACCAGTAAACTTACCAATCATCTGATCATATCTACCACCGCCTCCACAGCTTGAGTGGAACTCTTTAAGCTCTACCTCGAAAATAGTACCTGTGTAGTAT
Source organism: Lachnospiraceae bacterium UBA1748 (assembly GCA_002314855.1). Classification (GTDB taxonomy): domain Bacteria; phylum Bacillota; class Clostridia; order Lachnospirales; family Lachnospiraceae; genus NK4A136. The sequence continues at coordinate 13,327 of DCHQ01000041.1, read as the reverse complement.
GACATACCACGAACGAGTGTAGGATCAAAAAGTAAAGTAAAGTCAGCACTCTTGGCTGCATTAACGCTTTCTCTTATCTCAAATAAATTATCCTTACATTCTACTGGAAGGAAATCTCCAAGTGTATCAGAAAGGAATGCTACTCCATCCTCAGCTGTTTCAAGTCCGTCAAAAAGAGCCATATACTTCTCAACAACAGCAGCGTCAAAGCCATCCTCGATAAGACACTCCTTAACACCATCCTTACCAATCTTGTCCATCTTATCAAGAGTGATAAATACGCTGTCGTACGACTCCTCAGAAAATCCTGCGTATGCAGCCATAGCCTTGAGCATACGACGGTCATTAATACGAATATTGAAATTCTTGAAAGAGAGCTTTCCTAAGATAGTTGTCATAGCAAGGATAAGTTCTATCTCAGCAAGATTAGAAGGCTCACCAAGAATATCTATATCACACTGCATGAACTGACGAAAACGTCCCTTCTGTGGCTGATCAGCTCTCCATACATTACCCATCTGAAGTGCCTTGAATGGGCTTGAAAGCTCATTGGCATGATTTGAATAATATCTTGCAAGAGGAACTGTAAGGTCATAACGAAGACCTGAATCTACAAGATCATTTTCCTCCTTAGCTTCATCAACACGAAGCTTATCGCCTCTCTTCATAATCTTGAAGATAAGCTTCTCATTCTCACCACCCTGCTTGTTGGTAAGATTCTCTATATTCTCTACACAAGGAGTCTCTATCTGTGTAAAACCATATGACTCATATGTTTCTCTTATAAGACCCATTACGTAGTTTCTAATTCTCATTTCATCAGGCATTACATCCTTCATGCCCTTAACTGGCTTCTTTGAAAGTGCCATAATTAAACCTCCATGATAATATCTACATTTTGCCTACAATATTTTACATCTAAATATCTTCTATTACAATAATATAAAACTACAGATATATACTCATAAACACAAAAGGACTCGTGAAAAATCACGAGTCCTAAAAATCACGAAATAATTATTTAACCATTAAAAGCTCTTCAATTACCTTCTCACTACCATTGCCCCAATCCTCAGCAAGGCCATCGCTAAGCTCGATTGTGATAGCTTTATCCTTATCAAGTCTATCATCATAATAAGGGATCAAGATGCAAGCATAGTCATAAGTGTAATCACCACTTGATGAATCATATGAATATGAAACAAAGTAAACATCTGTATCACCTATCTTACCCTCTTCATATTCGCACTCGAAATTTGGATACCAATCCTCATCTGGCTGCTCATTATCAATAATATACTCAACAGCTAAAGTAGTATACATTTCAATATCAATATACTCCCAATCATCTGATGAAAGTGAATAATAGTTACCATCATTTTCATCGTAATAGCTCATTGAATAACCCTTAGGCATCTTGAATGTATAAAGAAGATTATCATAATAATCGTAAAGTTTGAACTCGCCTGACTTCTCATCGTAGAAATCAGAGTCAACTGCCACGGCAACATCGATATCGTCGATATCATCAATGTCATCGATATCGTCAATATCATCAATATCACCAATGTCTATATCATCGATACCTGTTGCATAACCATAAGAAGAAACGATTTCGATAGCATCCTTCTTAACCTTCTTAGGCACTTCAACCTCAACCTCGTTGATATCAGAATACATAATGCTAAAGTTACATGCATCAACTGTGATATCACCGATCTCGATATCATAATCTTCAATAACATCTTCGAAAAGATCAAGAATTCCCTCGATATCGATATTGCTCATATCAACCTTGCAACCCATCATGTACTTGTTCTTAACAGATACATAAGCTGTAAACTCGATATTGCAGTTATCAAGAATATCCTCGAATGAAGCATCAAGTTCGTCTTCTACCATATCCTTGGCATCTTCCCACTCGTCCTTCATGTCCATGATCTTAACTACTGAATCCATTACCTTAACATAATCAGCGCCTGATGGAGTCATTGTAAGAACGTAGCACTTCTCGCCATTAATCTCTTCTGTCTTCTTACCAACTTCAGCTGTGTACCAAAGCTCCTTGGCAGCATCCTGAATCTTCTTCATATCCTTCTCAGAAAGCTCTACACCACTTTCCTCGATTGGATTAGTCTGGAAATAGTAATCACCTGACTCTGGATCCATGAAATATACTGTCTGCTCGTCATCTTCTGATATGATATATGCTTCTACATCCATATCATCCTCGAGCATACCATCCATAATGTCATATTCAATAGAACCTGTTACGGCCATTGAAAGCTCTTCTGTGTTATTAACATTCATGGCATCGATTGTAAACTCACCGCTTGCCTTTGCTGAATATTCCTCATCTTCAACTTCTGCTGCTGCATCAACTTCAAATGTCACATCCATCTTGGCTGAATCAAATGTTGTATCGTACATACCATCAACGATTGTTTCTACGCTTGGTGCGCCACAGCCAGTAAGAACGGCAAGTGAAAGTGTTGTAGCTGCTGCTAATACTGCTAACTTCTTCACTATTTTCTTCCTCCCAATTTTTAATATAAACCTATGCATCATTTGCACATTTTCAAATATACCATACCAATTTACGATAATCAATGTATCATTTGGTACTTTTATACGTTTTATCGTAGTCCTTTTAGCACTTTTTTACATATCATTTACTGTATTATTTCTGCGATTTACGCTAGCCTAGCAGGCACTAAAAAAAGGATTAGGAGTCCTATTTTAATATTGAGAACACCATTTCTTTTAGTTCATCACTCCGAATAGGATAGTCCTCCTGACCTATAAATGAACATTCCACATATACTTTCTCACCTCTATTTTTCGACGAGTGATACGGAACATATGCTATGTATGTTATAGTACCATCTGAGCGAGAAGTGCTCTTCAAAATATAAACCTCTTTATTTCCATAACTGTAATTTACCCACTCGCACTTGTGATATTTTCTGTTTGGATATGAGCCCATATAATCATCGTCTTCTCTAGACAAAGAAATAACAATACGTGGCATATTAATATCTACTTTACACAAACTGTTAAATTCATAGTTTGTCATTTCCGTATCTTTCAGAAAATACCAAGAATAGTTATCTTTGCCCTCATAGCCATATGCTTTATATCCTTCTGGCACAAGAAATCTAGCAATTTCATTGTAATTAGAATCAACTAATCTAACCTCTGCATTATCTTCATCATAGTAATAGTTTGGTGTATCTCCATAGATAAACAACTTTTTCGATATATATTTAACAAATACATCTCTCTTGCTTTCATCAAGATAATTAATTGGTTCAGGACTTATATTATCAGGAGCACTAAATTGCTCCCCATTTCCATTCGTTAATGCCAAACTAATGTCTATCCCATCTGAGCATACTGTCAGTGCAACAAAACTGTAATCATCTTTTGTCACATACACAGATATTTCCAGGTTAAATGTTCTAAGAACATCCTCAACAGAAATGTGTGCAAGATCATAATAACACCCTCTCCACGCATCCCAATATTTTTCTACATTTCCTTGTTCAAAAAAAGCCCCTATATAATCTATATATTGGTAATCTTCAGTATTCAGTACTATTTGATAACACGGCTGTCCCCTATATTTACTGTCGTACACTTTCGCATCATACATATAATCTTTAAGTTGAGCTTCAAGTAACGCCTTATTTTCAACAAGATTTTCTAACATATCACTTTCTAGATAATACCAATCTGATTCATTCATAAAATCATTAAAATAAAAGGAATTCAGTTCGCCTATTTTTCCATAATAACACTCTAAAACAATTGGCGAGGACACACTCTTATCAACCCACATTCCGTCTCCTTTTATAAGTAGCTGTGGACCGCCTTCTGTATATTGATATTGTACACTTGAATTTGCTACCATCTGTAGTTGGGTATTCCTACCTGCAATTTGATTATCAACATCAATTTGCGCATTTAAAGAAAATGAAGCACCCTCACAAGGTTCTTCATTTATCTTGTCAAACATTGCATCAACCACTGTAATGATATCAACATCAGCAACTTTGCGATTATCAATATTGTCAGTGCTTCCGTTTAAGCTCACACTAGAATCACCAATTATGTCGTCCAAGACAATCACTTCATGATCTTTACTCCCAATAGCAGAGCAAGAGAGCAAGCAGCTCGATATCAATAATATAATTAAGGCACTTTCTATTCTTGTTGACATTTCCTATGTATCACTTTCTCAATATGTTAAATAGCTTCGTCGGCCGAAGGAATCATGATTTCTTTTAATTCTCCAGAACGCATCAACAAGCCAAATGGCTTCTTCTTCTCAACTGTTGAACTTATTGGAAATATCGATAAATATCCCTGAGAACCAACCAAAACACCATTTCTTGTATTTTTCAGTTCTCTAGCCAGCGTATTCATACTTGGAAAATCTGTAGAGTTGATGCCCGCAACTATTTTCAATCCTTGCTTTATTGCTTTCACGATTCTTTGGCAAATGATGTCCTGTGCGACACTATTACCACATAAATCAATGAAATCATTGATGTTATCAATCACTACTATTTCACTATTGAAGTCAAGTTTATCAACGCCTTTAGAGAATTCTTCAATCTCATTTTCACCAGAGAAATGAGTAATATTCTCAGAACTATATTGCAGTTCTTCATTGCGAGAATCGAAAACATTGACATGATAATCTTTCTTGGTCATCAGCTGAAGTAGTATACTTCGTATCAGATTTGTTTTTCCACTACCAGCTTCACCTACAACTATAAATGGACTTTCCGCCAAAGAAAAACCAATCCGCTTAACACTTGTTGCATCAAGACCAACATAAATATCATCTTCTTTTCCAGCTAGCGGATAATCAAATAACATATCATAATACAGTTCTTCAGGTAATATAGGAATATGTTCTGCCTCTTCGCTACCACACTTTGCTTTGATTTCTTGGATATTCTTTGAAAGAAGCGCTGGATACTCCTTATCTTCCTCAAATTCAAACGGCAAATATAGTTGCATTAATGCAATTGTGTCATCTATCTTTATCGCAGCCCTTCCCTTAATATCTGGTAGACTAAAACTTGTTCTACCTACAACAGAATTAATCTCACCTTTATCAAAGTTATATCCCGCTATTTTAGTCTTGTAATTATTAAATGCCACATATCTAAATGAGCCTGATCTTGTTGCTGTAGTAATAGTATAAATACCCAATGCATATCCGTCTCTTGTTATCTGCGCAAATATTTCCTCATCCTCATAACTCTTGTCATGAATCGCATCATAATTGTCAATCGCAATAACAATTGCTCCAAGCTTATCGTCAGACATAGCATTATATGTTGCAAAGTTTGAAACGCGTTTTTTTGCAAAAAGTTTCTTACGCCTCTTTATTTCGTCCACTATAATATCGCAAAACTTGTTATATTTTTCTTCCTCATCAAGCATTATGTGCGCAGCAACATGAGGTAAATCTGAGAAAGCAATTAATGCATTGGTCCCAAAATCTAATATGTAAAAATTTAGATTTCCAACAGTATTTTTCTTTGCTAACTGTAATATTACGTTAGATAAGAACATACTTCTTCCATACCCAGGTGATGCAACAAAACAAATATTGCCTTCTTCAAGCAAGTTGACCTGAGCAGATACTTGACTCTGCATTTGAGGTATATCAGCTACTCCAATATAAATATTCAAATCCAGCTGTTCACTCATAGAGCTCATCTTATCATTGACGAGTCGAAGCGGAAGCGGAGGGAGCCAAGGACACTTCACCTTAACATTATCATTCTCTTCATACAAGTCATGCAAATACTCTATGGTAGCTTTTATCTCTGTTTTATCAGTTCTAGAAGTTTCATCAGCATTACTAAGTTTCTTATTAATAAGTTCTCCCTGTCCAAGCTTATTGATAAGATATACTCTGTCATCGATATCACTTTCTTCTTTCATATTTTCATAATAGTCATTACCTGACCAAGCAGATTGAAAAAGCTCGTAAATCTCATTATTACCAACCTGTAAATATGCCCTACCAGGATTTACTATATTCGCCGCATCAGAAGTATGGAGCACTTCCTTACTATCTGACTCGTTTTGAACCTTAAGACACAATTTAAATTGTGTATTAGACCAAATCTGATCGTCTACTATGCCCGATGGTTTTTGAGTGGCAAGAATTAAATGAATACCAAGACTTCGACCAAGTCTTGCTACAGAGATTAATTCCTTCATAAAATCAGGCTGTTCCTTTTTTAATTCCGCAAACTCATCAGATATAATGAACAGATGTGGAAGTGGCTCTTTTGCTCCTCCATCATAAAATAATTTAGTATATTTACTGATATGATTAACATTGTATTGGTCGAACAAAGCCTGTCTACGCTTCAACTCGCTTTGAATAGAAACCAGGGCTCGCATGCTCTCATTCTTTTCAAGATTTGTAATCGTTCCAAGATGATGTGGCAAATCCTCGAATAGTCTCGCCATACTTCCACCTTTGTAATCAATCAAAAGAAATCCTACTTCGTAAGGATGGAAATTAACAGCCAGTGACAAAATATAAGATTGTAGTATTTCAGATTTTCCTGAACCAGTTGTACCCGCTACTAGGCCATGAGGTCCATGTGCTTTTTCATGGAGATTTAATGATACTATATCGTCTTTAGCCCGAAGGCCAAGTGGCACTGCTAGTGAATCGTATGAACGATTATTTTTCCATCGATTAGCCACCTCAAGTTCACTAGGCTTTTTAACCCCATACATTTCGAAGAAAGAAATCTTTTCTGGTATTTTGCTGTTTATACCTAATTCGTGTATTATCGCGCTAAGTTTTCTCGCATTGTATTCATAATCCAAATTATCAGTTTTCCACTGCTTTATTTTTTTTATTCTGTACAACACCGTTCTCTAATAGCAGGACCGCATCCGTACTGTTATTTATCATACATATACTTTTAATATAATCTGGAAGATTTTCCTGCTTCTCCGTCGCATAAATAATAGTAAATCCTAATTCTGCGCCATTCATTTGCAAATATTCCATAATACCATGATTAGCTATCATTTTAGGAGAATCTATCACAAATAAAAGATGCGGCGTAAAGCATACATCCTTTCCATCTTCATCTTTACTTGTTTTTCTATCCTTAAGTATTTGTCCAATACTTCCTAAAACCTGATCTATAGCTTGATCATCACTAATAAGTGCTCTGACATTAAGGCTTCTTATTTTAAGATGTGGATAATACCCTGTATACCTATATGCCTCCTCATCTTCGGTTACTACCACTATCTGTAAATCATGGTATGTGTGAAAAAAAGTAACTTGATTAAGAAGCATTTTTATAAACGGAATGATATTACTTTTATTACCTACTAACCCCAAATGTGTATTTCTTATATTGATATTTATAGGCAATACAACTGGCTTAGACATTCCTTTATAAACATCCAAGGCTGCTAATTCACATGCGTCATCAATAACATTCATTGCATCGATGTTGCATACCACATTAACACTTGATTGCATTTCAGCCTCACCAAGCGAAACCTCTAAAAAATCTTTATCGTATATACTTCTTTCATATAATCTACTGCTATAGCTAGCAATTTGTTCTGAAATATCTTCCGGAGATGGCGACTGATAATATCGTGCCACCTTTTCTTCAGCGCGGCTCCTATTTATCTCACCACATACCTGTACAAGATAATCATTATATTTAATGCCTCTCTGAGCATTGAAAATCTTGTTCTCTTTTCTTTGAGCAAAAAAACGCTGTGTCGTAAATATCATCGTAATGGCTGACATTCCTGCACTCATGTATACATAAGCCCCTCTGCCCAAAAACACGCCCATAATAATCGTAAACGCAATAGTACAAACATTAGGCAATATCAGCGCTGCAAGCCCCTGCTTTGTACCATCTTTACGAGAAACCGGCTTTTTTATTTCATATTTTTTTGCATCAAAATGATATACTATTCGAGGTGATTTTTTATAATATGGATAATTTTCATATCTCTTGTCACTATAATCTACCTCTTCCAGCATAGACTCAACATACTTTCCTTCTGTTCTGATTGTAAGTATGTTACCATTGCCGGATAACTTGTACCCTGATATCTCAAGATACTCTACTCCAACCCTATTTGTTGAACAGTTATCATATATACAACCATTATAAAATACTAGTTCTGAATCAATATCCAAAATAATATCTGAAAATGTTGCATCTGAACTGAGTACTATTTTCTTTCCTTTTGTATCGTACCTTTTTATCACTTTGGCTGTTCCTCTTCTGTGTCAGCGCTATACTTTTCGCCTAATTCTTTTATTGCCGACTGTAATTCTTGAATTCTACTGCTCTTTTCAGCCCCTGAAATGTCTGTCGAGAGTTGTAAATAATCTAATTCCTTCATATATGCGTATACCAGCAATTGATCACTCATTACTACCTTTGCTGTATCCTCCGCCATTGCATATTCACCTCTGCCAAGGTAAATCCAATATTCCAGTTCTTTTTCCGATGATGTAAATGTTATTCTATCAACTATATTTTGAAGTTCCTCACGGTTCATATTCTCAGTTCTCGCATATGCCGAAGCCAAAATATACTTGGTATCATAATCCATATCGTCCACTGAAACTGCATTTAGTGCAGCTATACAAGAAAAATAATCCTTTCTAATAAAAGACTTATTGCCTGCGATAATTCGATTATCTTTAGTTAATGCACCATTCCATGTATAGACTTCGAATGCGGCAAAGCCTACAATCAAGACCATTAATATTAAAAGAACATTTTTTATAAAATTCCATGCCTTATTAACTTTTTTCTTATGCTTGTTTTCTTTATTTATATATTTTTCAAGGTTAGTCTTTAATAACTCTCTTATCTCTGCTACAGATTCTAGTTCCATATATGCAGCTATTGATTTTTCCTTTAGGAAAATGAGCTCACCAGCTTCCAATCCTTCTACAAATGTTTGTCTACTAGACAAAACATGATAAATCATAGCTTTGTATACTTTTAACGTATCATATTCAACTTTGTTGTCATTCGTATTATACCTTAACGTTCTTTTCTTAATATACGGAAGCATATTATCATCATAATATATGTTATCATCTTCATATTTGTACGAATAATAATCATTTGCCTCGAAAATATTGGGAAAATTAATGAGAAATCTATACTTCGATATGTAATCGGAGGATTTAATATTTTCTAATGAATGCTTTTCAAAAATATCATAATAAAAAGTAATATCCTCTTCGCCAAGCTCACTAATACAATCGAGCAATCCAATTCTTCGACCCGTTAATTTTGCAAAATCATTATTATTTTTAAGCGCAAAATCTGCTATTTTGTATGTCTCCGCTTTACACTCCTTATATGAAATAGAGTCCTTATCATCATCAGACAAGGATTCTACTTTTTTATCTTTTCTGTACTCTAATATATGCCCCTGGAAAACACTTTGTTCTTCATATGTTTTTTCAAAGTCAAGCATTTGATTATCATCAGACTTATATAAATGCATCTCTTCACTTATTTCAGGAAATGCCTTGATACTCTCCGAAAGTATCTTGAATGTAGAACTAATCTTCTGGCCATTTTCAACACTAATATCATATGATGATTCGCCATATCTTATAGTTATATCTATTTTCATCGATTTTTCCTCTCTGCATATTTCTTTAATTTATCCACAAATAATATAACAGCCAAAGTCAATCCTGCCCCTAAAAGTATCCATATAATAGGACTAATATGAACTGTTTTTTCTTGCATATTATAATCATTTCTTACAATATTCGCTTGCGATGAATTCATAACTGTCATATATGAATTATAAGTATCATCAATATAACTACCTGAATATACTGCATCAAAAGAATTAGTGACCTCATTATGTTCTAACAAGGTCACTCTATCTACGTTATCGTAATATTCATCTGTAAAAACATTATATCCGTTTAAATTTTCGACAGAATTTGATGTGTTTCCATCATCTTTTCCATCTGTTGTTGTATCAATGTCCATTTATTGATTCTCTTCTTTCATCATTTCTTCATACACTGGAGTATTGCCAATATAATATTTCTCTAATCTATCAACAGGCAGCTCGTCTATATTTTTAAAATTTGCATTATCGCCAATATCTATCCATCTTATTTTTTCTAATTTCAAAAACACAGAATAATCTTCAATATTATTCTGCCTTACTAGAAACACTGTCTCTAAATTCTTTCCGTATTCCAAAAAAGAAATATCAGTAAATTGTGTATACATTAAACAATCTGGATTATATCCAACCTTGTCTTTATATTGTTCCCCCATTTCTCTAACGGCAAACCAAGTAATATTGGGGCAACTTTGAAAAATATGCTTTAAATCCTCTTGTAACCTTTCAACTTTATCTGGTTCGCTATCCTCCTCTGCTATAATCTCGTTTGTCCTATAACTGTTACCAAATATCATATTGCCTTCCCAATTATCAAACATAAGGTTGTAATTGTTCAAACATAACAGTTCCAAATTATGGCAATAAGCTATATCTACTATGGTATCATAATAACATGTTGGACCAATACTGAGTTTTGTTATTTTATCTAAATCTTTTTGAGTTACAAAAAAAGCATTGCCTTTTCCTACTTCATAAGCAAGTCTTCTAGCCATATTTTTATCCGCAAAATGTATAAATGTATTTGAGTACCACACCCCTAGTGAAATAATCAGTATAATAATACAACTTAATAAAAATAACACTTTTTTTTTCATGGACAATCTCCTAGTTAATCAAGATACTTAATAATAATTATTATAACAGCCAAATATTCATCTAAATAAAATGAATCTTCCTTTATACAACCTAACTATAACAAACATTAATTACTCATATACCACTCAATAAAATCCTTATATTCGCTCTCCTCAAAATAATGATCCTTATTATTTTCATAGTTACTTTTTACTTCCTCGATAGATATTACACCCGGAACTTTTGAATATCTATTTTCATATCTCCAAAGATTTTCTAGAATAGCCTTATCACTATGCAACATCTTTGTAAGTACAATGGAATCATTTTCTAAGTCTATATACGACTGAGCATAATACCCTGCAGCTCCAAAATCATACATTCTTTCAATGCTCAAAAATTTAGATTCTTCCGGTGTATCATACCCCTTATATCCAAAATAACCATACATGACTGCTTTATAAACATCTTCAGCAGAATCAATCCCACCAGTTAATTTCCCCACTGGAGTAAATGTCGATAAAACATCTTTACCAAGTGATATAGTAGTTTCTAAGGATTCATCTACATACGAAGAATTATCGGCTTCTCCACCAGTTTGAAATAGTTGCAGGTTTCGTGGATTAATAATTGGAACACATAGGTAACTACTTTTTTGTTTTTTATATGTTATAATGTCAAAAAAGTCATATTCATTTTCATCTATACAAGGTATCGCATCAAAATTCACCTTTAGGCATGTCTCCGATTCGATTTCAACTTCCGAAACTTCAATTTTAAAACTAGCGCACCCAAATGAATCAGACAAATCCCCAATATTGTACATCAAATTCATCAAATTATTCCGATTCATTAAATCCTTGTAGGCATCCAATTCATCTCGCTCTATCAAGTCATCATACTCAACATTCAAATTATTACAATAATCATTTGAACATGTAGCTACTTTTTTATACACTTCTGACAATCTTAAATGATTGTACATTTTTTCTTCTGGATGAATTATTCCATTTTGAATTTCATATTTGTAAGCACATCGAAAATATGCTCCAAGACTTTCAGCATCCATAGTATAAAATGCCGCTATTAATGAAGCGATTTCCGCACCATCTATATGCTCAACCTCTTTATCAAATAACCGCCCAATTCTATAGTAGTCCCAATTACCATCTTCATCTATCAATCTAGAAAAATGATTATTTATTATATTGGGATTATTAATTGCCATATATACTAAAAAATCGTCAAATGTCATATCTGAAGGAAAATCATAATACATAAGTAGTTCTTCAAGAACCGCATCCTTAGTTAAACGGTTTCCAGAATACTCCTCCGATATCACGTCCCAATCTAAGGAGCCATCAGCGGTATACATACTTTTCTTCACCTGTTGTCTTAGTAACTGTAATAATGTATAGTCAACTGCCCAATAACTCTCTTGAGATGGATCAAATTGTTGATTGTTTTTGAGCCCATTTCGCACACACCCAACTGCATTTCTAAAACCAGCAAATTCAGCCTCTAAACCAGCATAAAGGCTTGCTGCTTTTGTGTTAAATAAATACATCTTTTCAATAAAATTTCTAATCTGTTCTATCCTAGATTTTACAGCAGATATATTAGATTCAATAGAGCTCAACGCAGCTTGCGTCTGGATATTAGTATATCCTGGAGTAGAGTAACATTGATTCTGTATAGTATCCCTCTCTGATCTCAGCGAACTCAATTGACTCTCTAATTCAGATATCATTGCTTCTAGCTCATCTGTATCAGTCGGCAATTCAACAACAATACCAAAACAATCTATAAATAAACGCCCTACTGAATTATTATATTCTATAAAGTCCGTTACTAATCTTTTATACCAATTTAATAAAGGAATGTACACTTCTTTAAAATAGCGTTTTGAAGACTCGTATGTTTCACCAAGTAATCTTATATCTCGCATATAGTCCTCTATATGGACTTGTAAATTTTGTTCTATTCCATCAACCATATCCTTAAATATATTATTTATATTTATCCTTTCGGAGGATAATCCCCAAAAGTCAATTTTGACCCTTTTATTCACTCGCTCAACCTCCAAACCAACCCTTACTAGCTTCATCAAATGCATCGAAATCTTCAGCTACTAATGCTATAGCTTTAGCATCATGTTCTAGGCATACCGCCAATTCTTTATACATATCCAATAAATTGCGATGACTTTCACGCATTTTATCAGCCGCTGCATTTTCTTGATCTGTATAATTAACTTTCTCTTCTAACGCCGATATTCTTACCGCCTCAAGTATTTGAGTACTATATTCACTAGCCACATCTACGTCCGACATAAGCAAAGTTATTGGTCCATTTCCCATCTTATTTCTCCATATATTCAGTAAATGATTTTCTAAATTGAATCATACTATTTTCTAATTCTTGATTATTATCTCTTACAAAATCTCCCATTCCTATTTTTGTAAGATAATCATCTGACTTTTCAAACAAAGCCTTCGTCTTTTTATACGACCTTATCACAGTATCCTCTAATGCATCACGCTCT